>JAYUPM010000445.1:0-7564 GCA_043760145.1 Spartobacteria bacterium | reverse complement strand
TTCAAATGGCATCCCGAGCTTCTTTCACAAGTGTATAAAAAAGTACATTTTTATATTATCATTCCTCATTCACGGAGGATTTAGATGCGTAAGCCCTGGGGAATGCGCCCTTGCCGCATAAATGCGGAACTACAAACCTCGGAAGAAAAGGCGAGCATCTCTGCCACACTGAAGATTGGACCCGCTGAGCCCGCTCTCTTTCTTCTCCGCATAAGCGGACGAACGAAGACGAGGACGATTACTGGAGTGCTTCACCGGCTCGCTGTGAACCCTTCGTTTAGCGCGGTGGCGTAATCGGTGTGTCCCGGGCAGCGTCTTTCCAATTCCGTCTGCAGGTTTTGCCAGGTGTCTTCCCATGACTTGCCCTTTAGATGATCAAGTTGGCCGTTGCGAAAGTCGTCGGCTACTTGAAAGGCGATGTTACTAAGTGTCAGGTCCATTTGAGGGGACAGTGGGGCAGTAAACAGTTGGGCATCGTTTCTCCGACAGGGTTTGGAGCCGGTCTTCCGCCGCTTTCGGAGGGGCTGGACACACGCACTTGCTCGCGATGATAAAGCACGATTTTAGGAAAGGGTGAAGGATGAAACATGATGGATGCATGATGCACTGCAGGTTTGGAAACCTGCGACACGGCAGACTTGGAAGTCTGCGCAACGACGGATGCGCAAGCGCGCCGTGTTGAAGAACGAGGGACGAGGACGAGGGACGAGGACGAGGGACGAGGACGAAGGGCGGCTGCCACCGCTGCACTGCCCCACTGCTCACTGTTCACTGTTTCCCCCCGCTCCACCCCCTAGGCGGCGCTTCTTTCGCAGCCGCATCCAGTTGTTCATGGTCTTGCGCAGCTTGTCTTTGGTCGAGAGATACCGCTCGGAGCGCTCGGTCCCTTTTGCAATCTGACTTAGAATGCCGATAACAGAGAAGTCCTCGGTTGAGAGGATGGTGTAAGCGGTGCCGATAGCGGCCTCGTGATGGGCATCGCTTCCCGCGGTCATCGGGATCCCACGCCTTTTTGCGTAATCAAAAGCCCGCTGGTTGTATCGCTTAAGAGTGGTGGCAGCGTTGAAGACTTCGATCGCATCCATTGGGAGTGTCTCGAGGACGCTTTCGCGGATGCCGGCCCGGAAAAGATCGTAGGGATGAGGGGGAATGGCCAATCCGCCTGCGGCATGGACGATGTCGCAAACTTCATGGGCGGGCGCGCCTTTCAAGCGTGGGAGGATGACGCCCAAACAAAGGAGATGACCGTCCCCGGTGGAGACTTCGACGCCGGGAATGATGAGGAAATCATCGACAGGCAGACCGTCTTCGCGGGCGAGGCCGACGTCGAGGAGATGGCGATATCCGTCGGAGGTATCGTGATCGGTAATTGCGATTCCATGGAGTCCCTTGCGTTTGGCGGATGCCACCATTGCTTCGGGGCTGCTCACACCGTCCCCGGAGAACCATGTGTGGGAATGCAGATCGATCTTGTAATCCATTGAACCCAAAGAATGCGCCGGGGCGGTTCAATGATGAAGGATAATATCCTTCATTCAATCAGCAACGTGACTCATCGTGAGTGGATGAGCATTGGTTTTAAAGAATGGACGTTGATTTGTGATGCGTTGGGAACCGGGCGCCAGAGCATCATCCTGCGCAAAGGGGGGATTGCGGAAGGCCGGGCCGGGTTCCGATTTGAGCACGAAGAGTTTTTGCTTTTCCCGACGCTCTTTCACGAGCAGGTGGCGCGGTTGAAGTTGCCCTCCGAGACCCTGCTCCCGGCTGCGCGCGGAGACGGCCAAATCGAGATCCGATATATGGCCCGGGTGGAATGGACCCGCGAACTCACCGATATGGAGGTCGTGCGGCAGTTGGCGCCCTTTCATCTTTGGCGCGAGGAGATCATTGAAGAACGGTTCCGATACGACGAGAAACAAGGGTTGAGCCTCGCTTTTATCCGGGTGTTCCGGCTTTCCCAGCCGTTCGTGTTTGCGGATTCGCCGAAGTTTGGCGGATGCCGATCATGGGTGACCCTGCCTGAGCCGGGGGCGGGGATGATCGCGAAGGAAGTGCTGGGGGAAGCGGAGCACCGGGAGCGGGAGGGGGCGGTGCTGGGAATGACGGGGTGACGGGCGGGCTGGATCGTCCTCGTCCGCGTCCCTCGTCCCTCGTCCTCGTTCAGTGTTCCTGGGTTGAGGTGCCTCTGAGCAATCGAGGGACGAGGACGAGGACGAGGACGAAGGACGATCCGTCTTCCCTTTAAGCGGACAACTGGGCCGTGAGGATCAGCGTAAGCGCTTTCACATTGAGCTCGTGAAGATTGAAAGGCTTGGAAATGAAATCGTTCCCGCCGCTCAAGATCGATTGGGACCGATACTCCGGCGAATCCATTCCGGTCACGAACACGATCGGGGTCTTTGTGTAATTGGGCATCTTGCGAATCTCAGTGCAGAGCGCAAACCCATTCATGCCGGGGAGATTGATATCGAGAAAAATGAGGTCGAAACTGCCGCTCGCCAATTGGGTGAGGGCGGCGACCGATTCGGTGGAATAGACCGTTGAAAGCATCACCATATCGAGGCCCATCGCCATGAGCTCACAGTTTTCCGGCTCGTCATCGACTGCATAAATCCGCGCCTTGGCAGGATCCTGGAGGCCCGTCAGGTTGCCTTCCTGGACAAGGGCGAGCAGGAATTCGATGGTCTGCTTCATGGTGCCCACCGTTGAAGGGTTGAGCGCGTCCGGGATTTCGATAAGGTGATTGGCCAGGCTGGCGAATGCGTAGCTCAGGCGGTAAAGGGCCACCATTCCTGAAATCCGGGCCCGTTCGGAGAAAGTGTTGGCATGCCCGTAAATCTCATTGATGGGATTGATCTCGCTGGGGTCATTGCAAAATGCCTCCAGGCATCCGATCATCGCGTTGAGAAGGTTCGTGGCGTCCTGTTCGTTGAGCGGCTCGGCATTGCTCGAGGCAACCGTGTTCTCCGGCGCGGCACTCGGTATGGCCAGGCCAGGCGTGCTGCCGGCCGTCTTCGCGTTGGCGAATTTTGTCTGCAACCGCGCTTCGGCAAGGTTCGCCGTCATTTCCATCATCTCCCGGCGCGCTGCATCGAGTTGTGCCGCGAGGTCGATCGCGAGTTTGCGATGTTCCTCGCCCCGCTTGGTCAGGTTGCGGACCTTGTCACCTTCTTCGCGCTGGATTTGCTCCAGTTCCTTCTCCCGTTGCCGGGCGGCAGTGAGTTCCAATTCAAGGGCTCCGGCTTTCTCGTCATTGCCCGCCTGTTCCCCGTGCTGGATGCGCAAGGTTTCCAGCTGCTGCCGCAATTCCGCTGCTTCCTTGGATAAAACCTCAAGCTGTTTTTGCTCACCTTCCCGCGCGTATTCCAAGTCGGCGACCTGGTTCTCAGCCGCCTCAAGTTTTGCCGCCAGTGCCGTCGCGTTCTGTTGGGCGGCATCCCGCGCCTGCCGGATGCCGAGCAGCTGGGCCGCTCCCGCCTCACCCCCTGCTACTGCCGGTTGTGGTGCCCTGGTTTTGCCCGCCTGCGCCGCGGCATCAAGCTGTGCCTTTAGTGATGCGATTGTCTTAAGATGCGCTTCATTGGCCGCCACGACTTTGTCGCGCTCTTTGATCAGCGAAGTGATTTCGGTAAATTTTGAGCGTAATTCGATCTCCCGGGCCCGGGCATTTTGGAGTTCGGCCTTGGTCGTCTCCAACTGCGCCTGCAGCGATTGATTCTCGCGCTCGATCTCTTCGATCCGGAGTCGGTTATCCCGCGCATTCTGATGCAGTTCCTCGATCAACGAACCGATATCGCGGCTAGCATCACCATCGGGGGTTGGCTTCGTTGGACGCGGCAACGGTCCGCCGTCGGCGGAGGAAAATGGAATGGAATCTGGGAGCGCCATGGGGGAAAGGGGGTCGGATAATACGCAAAGGGCGTCGCCGTAGAAGCAAAAGATGTGCCCTTGTTGCGGATTGTGTAACGCAGCCTCCACGTTCTAGCGGACGCCTCTCACTTCAAACCCTTCCAGTTCCAGCAGTTCTCTCAATTTTGACACTTGTTCGCCTTGAATCTCGATCCGCCGTTCACGCACGGTCCCGCCGCATCCGCACCCTGCCCTCAATTTTTTTGCCAGTCCTTCGATCACCGAAATGGGGAGATGCGAGGCGAAATCGTTCACGACCACGACCGTTTTTCCCCCACGGCGGGCGGTCTCGCGCCGGAGAACGACCCGCCCCATTTTCCACACTTTGGCCAAGCTTGGGGCGGCAGCGGGAGCTGGGCCCGTTGGGAGTTCCGGTAACTTGAGTTTGGAAAACGCCGCTTCGAGTCCGCCCAATGGGGCTTGGGGAGCGGCAATGGGAACGCGTTTTTTGGGCTCTGGTCGCATTGTCTTTATAGTGGAGAGGCGGCTTCCAGCCGCCTTTTAGGGGAGGCGGTTATATGGGCGGCTGGAAGCCGGTATCTGTTTAGCGTGCTTGTCTGAGTATCGGCGCTGCTGGATGGGAGATTAAAAATTGGAGATTGAAAATTAAAAATTGGAGAACACAGGCATCCCATAGGAAGTCGGAAGAAAGGCAGGAAGATTTGGGGTGGAAACATTTTCCTGCCTGCGTTCTCAAAAATCCATCGTTGAACCCCTGATGGAAGTCTTTCATTGGGTCCGCAGATTGCGCAGATTCTCGCAGATGACCACAGATGCTAATTATAGGATCAAGACTGCCGCCCCGTTTTTTCCACCCTGTGGGCTGTGGGATGGTAGCGAATCCGAGTCTGAACTTCCGGGTTTCAATTTTTGCGCTCTTTGCGTTCTTTGCGGTTAATTTCCGGGCGTCTGATCTCTGCGCAGAACGCCTTGAGGCTTTACCGCACATCGACGCAGGCTTACGGTGCGCCATGCAAACGCTTCCCAGCGACAACCTCGACTTTGCGTGGGATCGCCCTGAAACCGAGTCGAGTCTGCAAGCCAAACTCGCAGCCGCCGCCCCTGCCGAATGGATCCGGCTCGCGGCGTGGATCATGCGCGAGGCGCGAGTCGAGGAAGTCTGGCGGTTTCTTACATTGCCGCAAATTGACCGCGCTTTTTCGGAGCTGGCCCCGCTTCTCGACCAACGCCGCCCGCTCTGGGAGTATCTCCTCAAAACCGCTCGTGAGCTGGGAAAACTCTAACGCCTGCACACCGCTTAAGCGGGATATTTCCTCGAGCAAGCCGGACACGATCTCCTCGCTGCGATCCCCGATGCACAAGCCAAAGACGGCGGTTGGGAGCCAGCGCTCGTCTCCATGTTACTCGCCCAATTGACCATTTCTGAAATACCACCATGGCTGCTCTGCGCGTTGTCCGTCGAAGAATTGCGTCACTTTTTGGAGCGGCTTCGCATGAACATTGCCGCGCGCGCACTTCCCTAATGCTCCGATGGATATTTGCCCACTGAAGACACAGAATCACACAGAAACTTTGAAAGCTCAGCCAAGCAAAACCCCAAATTGTTTTCCGCGCTATTCGGTGTATTCCGTGGGCCACTCTGATTCCGTATCGTAATCTCCGTGGTTACTTATGCCCGCACCAGATCGATCTCTTGGTTGGTGGATTTTTTGGAACTGCGCGACTTGGGGCGCGATCTTTAAGGCCATCCATGATTTGGTCAGCGACTCGGCGTTGTGGGGGCCTTCATTGTTACTCCCATCCTTCGCATTAGTTTGCGCAGAACAAGTTCGCCGGACGCCTCTCCGTTCCCGCGCCATCAGGGTCGGCAGTTGGGCGATCACCCTGGTGGGGTTTGCCATTTATTTCTTTCTGCTCCGGGGCTCCGTCAAATCGTTGGAATACCACGCCGCGGACATGTTCCTCGCCGTTACCATGGTGCTGCCGGTCCTAGTCTTGCTCGCGATATGGATTCAACCCCGTGGTTTGACCCTTCCCTTTTCGTGGCGGCGCGATGTGGGGCTGGCCGTAGTTTGGCTCATTGGTCTGGGATTAGTATTTGGCTTGGGATACTGGGTGGTGCTCGATCGGATGGCTGTGTCATGGCACGAGAAAGCCATCGCGAAATGGACCGAGATCGGTCGACCGATGGCGGAGTTCGAAAAGTCCACAACCCGCGTGGAAGAGAATGAGTCATTTCGAATTCTGCAACGGGAGATCCAAACGCTCGGAATCGAGTCCCTTTACAAAAGCCCCGACCCAAACCCCCATGACTCGGCATTTGAATTTCCGGCGGAAGTTCTCACCGTTCTGAATGCGGGCGCTGTAACAGCCGGCGATCGCATCGAGCCAATTGAAGGCGGGACCCCGTGGCTCGACGCCCATGCGGAACAACTCCATGGCATTTATCGCGGCATTCTCGCGCGCGAATCGGCAGTGTGGGGATGGGCATGGGGCGTCGAGGGCGCCGAGTCAGGAGAGCTCGCTCGCTTTCCAAGTGCCCCGGCTCTCCGCAAGCTGGCTCACTTATTCGGGGCCGATGCATACCGACGCATCCAACTCGGAGATCACGCTGGCGCCGCAGATGCCATCGGTGCTGGCTTGAAGATGAGCCAATCCCTCCGGGAGCAGCCATGGTTTGTCAGCTTAATGCTCCGTATGGCAGTGGAGGATACATTTCTGGTGGCGCAGACCCATCTCCCTCCTGATTCGCAACCTCACCCACATTTCGCCGCAGACAACGAGACGCTGCGCGAATTATTGCGGCGCGCCATTCAATGCGAGATTTTTTGGAGCCTTCGTTATGGCATGAACATAAAGGTGACGTGGCATGAGGAAGATTGGATCTGGAAAAACTTTCCGCAGACCCGCCTGATGCCGATCTGGATGGCGCGGCGAGTCGGAGGTCCGGCGGTGCGCCTCGACATCGCGCGCACGGCATACAGCCAGGCCGAATGTGTGGCTCTCAGTATGCGACCCGAGACCGTTTCAGCACCGACTCCCAGTTATGTCCCGAGACTCGGCCCCGATTTATCCCGCATGTATCTGCGGATTCACGCGAGCTTGATCCGCCGCGAACAAGCCGAAGTCCTGCGCAGCACAAGGGGCCGAATCCTTGCGCAACAGAGCATTGATGCATCACCGTCAGTTGTGGTTCCCGGCGCAAATTGGGAGATCACCCATGACCCTGTCGCCCATTCCGTTTCCCTGAAGCTCGTCCCAATCCCGACATGGATGCGGGAAGTCACCGGTCCTGACTATTTCATTCTCCCGCTGGACGGTTCAAAGTCGTGGCAACTTGATCCTGCTCGTAGTTCCGGCTTTAGTCGGGCCCTGCCTTTTTGACGAAAAACGTTTCATCCTCCTCGTGCTTGGGTCCATCCGTTTATCGTCGCGTTCGCCGCATGAATGCGGAACTAACCCTGGAAGGGAACAGAAACGCTGCGCTGCGCCGCAATCGAGGCATAAGGGCGCGTAAGAGGCGACGCGTGAATCTCCGTCAGGTTTTGTAGTGCGTGCAGTGCGCTGCCGCTTTCGGATGGGACTTCGGGTGACGCCAGGGCTTTTCGTTTGAATACTGGATAGCATTGATATCAAAGGGCTGAAGAGAATTTTGTGGACAAAGGAGGGGCAAAAACTGAGGTTAGGGCGTTAT
>JAYUPM010000444.1:0-2968 GCA_043760145.1 Spartobacteria bacterium | reverse complement strand
GTCCATTGTCGTTTTCGAGGACGAGGACGAGGACGAGGACGAGGACGATAAACCCGCTTAAGTTCGCGCCATTCGAGTCTGGCACTTTATTCGATGCTATTCTCCATAAAGGAGAGCGGCCACTGATTCAGGGGTTAGCTCGCACCCGGGCGCAGCCGCATGCCGGCACTCGATGAGCGGCAGCTTGACTCGTCGTCCGACGGACGCGTTAGAGCCGGGAGGCGGAGCTAATCCACGACGGAAAATTTCCTCCGCCACATCTTTCAATTTTCGGCCTTGATGCGCTGCCTGGATTTTCATCTCGTGCACCAGATCGGACGGCAAATCTAGGGTCATTTTCATTTAGCCAACTTTCCAACTTTCCAGCTTTCTGTCATTTTCGCCCCCTGCGTGAAACCCATCTCGCCGGAGCGTCTCCCAAGGAGATGGGGCGCCCTCGCCCCCTCAAATTTAATAGAGAGACTTGGGGCGGGGGCGCCCCATCTCCTTGGGATGCGCGCCCGAGGATGTCAGCCGTCCCCCTCATCATTTCGATTCCCTGCTGTGACTGCGGTGTATGCCTCCCGGAGACGATCGCCGAAGTGTTCCCATGTGAAGTTATCCAGAACCCGCTGACGCCCGGCTGCGCCGAGGCGCGCACACAAAGATCGGTCGCCATGGAGTTTTTCAAGTGCGGCGGCGATCGCGTCTGGATCCTCCGCAGGAATAACCAACCCATTCAGGCCATCAACCACCACATCGCCGGACTCGCGTGTTGTTATTTGTGGGAGACCGCAGGCGGCGGCTTCATAAGTGGCCTTGGCGCTTCCTTCACAGCTTGAAGCAAACACATGGACGGTTGCGGCGCGGTAACATTCTTCGACCTTCGGGACAAAGCCGGCGAGCTTCACATTATCGCGTCCGAATTCACGCAGCCACGGCTTGATCTGCTCATGCACCGTCCCGACAAGCATTAGCTCGGAGTTGGGTAAGTTGAGTTTGTGCCATGCCTTCAACAAATGATGCACCCCCTTGCGTTCGATCAGTGCCCCGACAAACACGGCGCGAAATATATCGGGCGGACTCTCCGCCGGTGTAAATCGCTCGGTATCGACCCCCCGTTGATGACGGAACAGTTTCTCTTTCGGGATGCCGGCGGCCAGGAATGTTTCCTCTGCTTTTTCGGATAACACCAAAAGCAGATCGGCCAGCGCATATTCCTCGTTCATTTGCTGACGGGTAATCAGGAGGCGATTTTTCCACCCGGAAATGCCGGGAGCCGCGGCGCGTTCCCGTTCGCTTTTGGTGAGCCGATCAGGCTTGGACTTACCTTTGTGTCGATGCCATGTCGGGATCTCGATCAGGCTGGGGATCCCGCGCTGTTTGGCGACGCGCAAAGTGCGCACACATTCGCCGGACCAGCCATGGAAACAATCATACTCTCCGCGGCCCAGTTCACGGGAAGCGATCCAATCGAGGTAATGCTTTTTGGCGGCGTAATATTGCGGACTCGAAAGAAACGAGAGCAACCGGACCGGGTGCCAGCGAAGGGAGGAGATCAATGCGGCAGGGATCTCGTCCTGGCGGTTGTCAAACGCGATGGCGCGTCCAAGCAGGCCCCGCGATGCGCTCGCTTTAAGTGATTGAAATGCAACGCTATCCAACCCGCTCCCGCCGATCCTGGCCGAGGTCGCGTAAAGAATCTTCCGGGGGATTTCCCCCTGCCCGGGGCCCCTTTCCGTTATGGCTTTTTGAAGAACTGCCATGTGCCGCGCGCCCGGTAACGTTTCAGCGGGTTGTATAGGTTGCGATTGATCTGACGCCCCGAATGAAACCCGCTCATGACCGCATAGCAGGTCCGCAGCGGAACCCGGAAGTGATTCAACCCCGCGGCCGATGCGAGGGCCCGAAGCGAGGTCGCGGTGAAGAGGTTGATGTGGCTCAACGGCGCAAGCGCGTGGAATTCCCGTTTGAATTCATCAAGCGCGTAACCCCCTCGGCCCAAGCGCGCGAGCTTCTCCTCAATTTTCAGATCGGCCGGGGTGCTGAGCTTTACATGGCCCCCACTGCGCAGCTTGGTGACCAGTTGACGAAGGGTTCCGAGCGGATCGGGCAGATGTTCAAAGACCTGGTCGGCATTGATGAAGTCAAAAGAATTGTCCGGCAAGGCTGCGAGGTCAGTGACAAAGCCGATTCCCGACCTGGCGGCGATCTGGGCGGAATGCGGATCCACATCTGTCCCCCAGACATCGCTTCCGTATGCCTTCGCCATGATGGCCCAATGCCCCTCCCCCATCCCGTAATCGAGCACCTTGGGACGGATGTTTGGGTGCAAGAGCCGGATCAGCATCGCGTCTTCGGCCTTGTGACAAAGCTCGCTTAAAGCCGGCAACCGCTCCTCGGTGCGCCGATCTGCGATGCCCTGGCGGCGCTCGATTTCCTCTCCTTGATCGAACACGGAGCGTTGAAAATAAAAATCGATGGCCGGGTTGTGGCAAATGGTGAACCGCTTATGGGCGAGCCGATCGGTCTGTTTGCGTTGGGCGGACCATTCCCCCAAAAGCGCGGAGTCGTATGGCAGATCGATACGTTCCACCACGGCCGGGCTGGCGGTAATTGGGCATTCGATCCGGTCTAGCATTGCCGCCACTCTAACCACGATCGTGCGGAACATAACAACGCAGAATGCGGGGACCGCGTGCCGCCCGTTCGTCCGTCCCGATTGACCGGTCTTGGCGCGATGTCTGTCCCCATACGTCCTCCGGGAAGTGACACCTCACATTTTTTCACAGATTACGCAGATTTCCTCAGATTTCCTCAGATGAAGATCGGGCAAGGCTGGCGTTCAAAATACTCAAATCCTGATGATGTCCGCTTCCGGGGCTTGGTATCTGCGGTCATCTGCGAGAATCTGCGCAATCTGCGGACCCAGTGAGAGACTTCCATCAGGGGTTCAACGATGGATTTTTTGGGAACGCAGGCAGGAAAA
>JAYUPM010000443.1:0-7597 GCA_043760145.1 Spartobacteria bacterium | reverse complement strand
TCCAAGACCAATTTACTAGCTCCGGCCATGTGCGCCACTTGCACATGGCGGGCTTGCTCAACATTCAGTTTCATTCCGGGCTGCGCCGGAATAAAACTAAGGTTTGAACAGCTGCTGTATATTTCGGCGGCTGCTGTGGTTTCGGGTCATTGTGGGAACCGGTACATTCATCCCCTCGGGGAGGCGAGTCCGAACTTTGGGGGCGGACAAATCTCCCGGGTCGTTATGGTTTGCGCCTTGCACGGGCATCCGACATCAGCCGGGATCCCAATGCACGGGATCCAGCCGCTTACTACGGACTGTTCCCCCTTCCCGGGGTGTCGGCTAGACTGCGGATGCTCATGCCTGGCTTGTTGAGAACATGGGTGTAAATCATGGTGGTCGAGACGTCCTTGTGACCAAGCAGTTCCTGGACAGTTCGGATGTCGTATCCGCTTTCCAATAATTGGGATACTTTCGCGCCAGCGCGCACGGCATTTCGACGCCGGGAACAGCATTGCGGCGATCCAGTTCAAACAGAATCCGGCTCCCGGAAATCTGTGTTTTCAGCGAGTCCTGGGCGGAGTCGGGAAGCATGCTGACGCGGTCCTTGCCGCCTTTGCCGTCGCGCACCATGATCTGGTGGTAACCGAAGTCGATGTCCTTGATCCGGAGCCGGAGGCATTCCATGAGGCGCAGCCCCGAGCCATAGAGAAGGAGCGCCATGAGATGCCACGGCGGCAGGAGCGTTTCGAGAAGGGCCGCGATTTCTTGGCGCGTGAGCACCGTCGGCAACCGCTCGCGGGTTTTGACTCGCACAAATTCCCCAAAATCGCCGGGGTCGCTTTCGAGGACGTGCTTGTAAAGAAACACAAGGTTGTTGAGCGCTTGGTTTTGGGTCGCCGGAGCGACCTCCAAGTCGATTGCAAGGATGGCAATGAGAATGTGTAGAAACAAAGTCTTCATTTCAGGATGCCTAAATGGGATGAAAGCACGTGTCCAAGTGGCGCGCGTGGCCGGATCGGACAGGGAGATTTGGACCCGCTAATTTACGCTAATAGACGCTAATGGGAGGGGGCGATTCATAGTGGGTTCCTCATGATTAGCGTGCATTAGCGTTTATTCGCGGTTCAAAATTCCGGATCTGCAAAGAGATTTAACCACGGATAACCGTCACGGATGATCACGAATGGGGAATACTGCCGAATCAGCCCCTCCTGTCTTGCTCTTTATCCGCGTTAATCCGTGAAATCTGCGGTTAGAAAAAGCGTTTCCTCCCGTGTCCTACATCGAAGCATCTAAAACTCTTAATGAGTCGCGGCTTTGCAAGCATTACGGAGGCGTGCACAGTTGCTGGCCTGTGAAGTCAGCCATTCTTCTACTTTTACTTTTTACAGTGACCGCTATCGGTGCCATCGACACGCCTCCCGTTGAGCCGATCGAGGAGGAGTTCAACCTCTTTCTATTTGGATTTTTCGTCATCGGCGTCTGTATCGTCCTGTTCCTTTTCGCCGTCAGCGTCGTGCTTGGTGTCATCGCGGCGGTGGCAATCACCATTCTGGTTGCACTCGGCATTATTTCGTCGGCGGCGTTTATTGGTTTACTCCACCGCCGATTCTCATCCGGCTTTCGCGCCCTGCACTATCAGGTTTGTGCGGTCGCGGCTGTGCCCGCAGCCATCGGCGCACTATGGCTCGGTTCCCATCTTTTCACTCTCCATCTCCAACCCCGCGACATTCTGACTCTTGGCTCCATCGCCGGCGTTTGTAGCGGTCTTATGCTCGCATTTGCGTTCGACCGATTAATCGGCACCGCCTTAGGAAGGATGAGGGGTGAAACGAGGGGCTGATTGGCTTGGGTGGTCACTACAGTTCGCGACTGGGGCGTTATCTAACACCAGAAGCAGGCGTCCGCCACGCGACGCATCCTCATGTTGCCTGTTCATTCGTATCATCCGTGGTCCGGGTCGAAAATTGGAGTGGACGCGTGGAGCGTCAGCGGGGTTTGATGGATGATGATTAAGAGAGCCCGATTCTTTTCGAAACTGCATTGCCTTGCCCTGCTTCTTTCCGGGCTAGCCATTGGGCAAAGCTTGGCGGCGATCACGGTTACCGATACGGCCGACAAAAGTTTGACGGGGGAGATTGTCCGGGCAACTGGAACGGAGATTTTACTCCAGACAACTACGCAGCGGGTCCCGATCAAGCTGAGCCAACTTGCTGAAGCTTCCCGGGCAGAGGCACTCGCGTATGCGAAGACCAAAGGGGTCTTTGTCCCGTTTCCGCCGATCAAGGTTCAGGCAAGCGTGGCAACTGCTGCCCGGCCATTTGGGAATTCCTTCTATCGCAAAGAAATGGAGATGAAGCCACGCGCAATCATTGAAGGGGCATCACGCCTTGAGCCGATGCCGGAAGGAGACGCAACGATGATGGTCATCACGATGGATACGCGGGCCAAGTATGCAGGCGGACGGGAATCTTACAGCGTCCATAGCACGGAAACCCTGAACGTTCCGGCAGTCCCGACCGGAGAGCGGCGGCAGTTCGACTTTGCGCCTTCCAGCGTCATCTATGATGCGTATCGCGATAAATCCAACGTGGGCGGTTTCGTTTACAAATATTTCATCTTTGGATTGCGAGACAAGGAATCCAAAATCCTGGTGGATTTCCAAACCAATCACCCGCAACTGGCAACTCTGTGCAAGGCGAATCCAGCAAAGCGCGAGGAGTTTCTTGGACTGGGCGAGGGCAAGCCGTTTCCAACGGATGTTAAGTAGGTAATTTCAACTGCCTTGGGCAAGACAGGCAGTTACGAAGCCTCTAAATAATGGATGCGGCTTGTTGGGCTTGGACTGGAACTCAGGATGGAACTGGCACGCCAGAAACCATGGATGATCTTTCAACTCAATGAGTTCCACCAAGCCGCCAAGGTGAGGTCCCGCTGATTACAAATCCCATGGCCTCCATTTGGGCGCGGTATTTCATATTGAACTCGTAGCGATGCCGGTGGCGTTCAGTGATTTCATTGCGCCCATAGACTTGAAAGGCGCGGGAATTTTCCGCAATTTTGGTCGGCCATGTTCCAAGCCGCATCGAGGCTCCCTTGTCCGTGACATCCTTCTGGGCTTCAAGCAAATCGATCACCGCATGAGTGGGCTTGGGATCGAACTCCGTGCTGTTGGCCCCCTCCAATCCGCAGACATTGCGGGCAAACTCAATGGTGGCAACCTGCATCCCAAGACATAGCCCAAGAAAGGGGATCTGGTTCTCCCGGGCAAATCGGGTCGCGCAAATCTTGCCTTCAACGCCGCGATCCCCAAACCCGCCTGGGACAAGGATTCCCGCGACATCGCCAAGGACAGTTGCGGGATCCTTTTCTTCAAGCTCCTCCGCGTCGACAAGGAGAAGATCGGTGCCGCAATCGGCGCTGGCAGCGGCATGGGTGAGCGATTCGTAGATCGATTTGTAAGCGTCCTGGAGCTCAATGTATTTGCCGACCACGGCGATCTTCACGCGCTTCTTGGGTTTGACCACCCGGTCGACAAACTTGCGCCATGTCGTCATGTCGGCGGGAGGCGGAGTCAATCCAAGGAGCCGGCAGATCGTGTCATCGAGTCCCTCGCGCTGGAGCATGAGCGGCATCTCATAAATGGTGTGATCGACATCGCGCGCCTCGACCACTGCATCGCGCGGGACATTGCAAAAGACGGAGAGTTTTTGGCGCACGTCATCGCCGAGGGGATGTTCGGTGCGGCAGACGAGCACCTGAGGCTGCAAACCGATCTCGCGCAACTTCGCAATGGATTGCTGGGAAGGCTTGGTCTTCAACTCGCCTGCCGCCTTGATGTAAGGGACCAACGTCACATGCATGATGACCGCATTCTGGACACTTACCTCGAGAACGAATTGCCGAATGGCTTCCAGGAAAGGCAATCCCTCGATATCGCCCGTGGTTCCACCGATCTCGGTAATCAACACGTCGCATGGCTGTTCGATGGCCAGTTTGCGCAAACGCGATTTGATTTCATCGGTGATGTGCGGGATCACCTGGACGGTTTTGCCAAGATAATCGCCACGGCGTTCCCGGGCCAAAACCGTCTCATATACCTGACCGCTGGATGTCGAGTTGGAACGGGAGAGAACGGAATTTGTAAACCGCTCGTAATGGCCGAGGTCGAGGTCGGTCTCCGCGCCATCATGGAGGACATACACTTCTCCGTGCTGGAACGGGTTCATCGTGCCGGGATCCACGTTAAGATACGGATCGAATTTTTGAAGCACCACTTTCAAGCCGCGATGTTCAAGCAACGTGCCAAGGGAAGCGGCCGCAAGACCTTTGCCCAACGAACTGACCACGCCCCCGGTAACAAAAATGTATTTCATGAATTTGAGAAAATATGGCGCCGGTTCCAATTGTGACCGGTGACGCGAAGCCGCGCAGAAGAGCTGATTCAGGCGCGGATTACGACAACGATTACAGAGAATTTAGAAGCGCTTCGGCGAGGAGAATATCGCCCGGCACGTCAACGCCGATGGAAGCGCTCCTTGTGGATAAGACCCGGATCCGGGTTCCGTTCTCCAAAGCGCGCAATTGTTCGAGGGCTTCGAGGCGTTCCAGCGGACTCGGTTTCCAGCGGACGAACTGGAGGAGGAACTTTGTGGTGTATCCGTAAATACCGAGGTGTCGCAGAAACGTTGGATGGGTGGAGCCGCGAACAAAAGGGATGGGGCTGCGCGAAAAATAGAGGGCGTTTTTTGCCCGGTCCAGGACGACCTTGACCGCATTGGGATTGGCCACGTCTTCATTTGGGGCGAAGGGTGTGGCTGCGGTGACCATGGATAGATTGGGTTCGGCGGCCATCGTTTTGGCGATGCGGCTGATCAATGCGGGGTCAATGAGCGGTTCATCGCCCTGCACATTGATGACATGGGAAAAGGAGCGAAGCCCTCTGGCAACCTCAGCGCACCGATCCGTCCCGCTTTCGTGCTTGGTGGAAGTCATGGCCACCGCTGCCCCAAACCCTTTTGCCACCGCCGCGATCCGGATATCATCAGTTGCAATAATCACTTCCGCGATGCCTCGCGCTTTCCGGGCCCGCTCCCAAACATGCTGGATCAATGGTTTCCCGGCGATTACATGGAGCGGCTTGCCGGGAAATCGGGTTGACCCAAAGCGGGCTGGGATGAGGATCGCGATTTTAGGCATCGGAGTGCTTTAGAATGAAGTCGATGGCGCTTGCAAAATCTTTTGCGACCGAATCCGCCCCTTCCCTTGATTGGGTTGCGCCATATCCGGTTTCAACCAGGACCGCGCGGACCCCTGCTGCAATGCCACATTGCACATCGCTGGATTTATCGCCCACCAGCCATGAGTGTTTTAAATCGATCCCATGATTGGTGACGGCTTCGAGCAGCATCCCGGGTGCCGGTTTGCGACGGGGGGAAGGAGTCCCGGGAGCATCCGGCGCGAAATAAGTGGCTGTGATCAAGTCCGGGCCTAAAAGCGCAAGGAGGCGGTTGTGGACGGCCTCGTATTGGGCAGGCGTGATCCAACCCCTGCCAATCCCACTCTGATTAGTGACAATTATATTGAGATAACCCGCGGCTTTCAGTCGGGCCAGCGATTCATGCACGCCCGGCAAAATTCGGACCAGGGCGGGATCGCGACAATATTCGACCTCTTCAATAAGGGTGCCGTCGCGATCAAGGAAGACGGCGCGAGGAAGTGGAGAGACCATGGAGCGGGAGCATAGAGTGGGAGCAAGCCGGGGAGCCAGAGCGTTGATGAATGATGTTTTAAGACCGGGCGCGGCGACTATACCGCCAAATTTGGCGATCAAACCGATTCCTTGGATAAACGGAGGAATCCCATGATTGGCTTTGCCCATAAATTGACCCCATCGCGGTTCGAAGTCGCCCGCAAAATTGGTGTCCTGTATGAAATCGCACAGGACATTGCCGGAATTCGCCTGGGGATCGCAAACGCCTATTTTCTTGGCGAACCCGGTGCTGCCAACTGGGTGCTCGTGGATACTGGGATTCGGGGTTTTGCCGGGAGGATTCGACGGGCTGCCGAGGCGCGATTTGGGGCGGGCACGAAGCCTGCCGCCATCATTCTGACGCACGGTCATTTTGATCATGTGGGAGGCCTGCACGATCTCCTCCAACACTGGAACGTCACGGTCTATGCCCATAAAATGGAACTCCCATTCCTGACCGGACGCTCCAGTTATCCACCGGCGGACCCGACGGCTGGGGGCGGCATTTTTGCATGGCTTTCGCCGCTGTTTCCCACGAAACCGATCGTCCTTGGCAGTCACGTCCAGGCGCTGCCTAATGATGGCTCAGTGCCCGGCGTGCCCGCGTGGCGCTGGTTTCACACGCCAGGACATAGCCCCGGACATGTCTCTCTTTTCCGCGAATCCGACCGGGCAATGATCGTGGGGGACGCATTCGTCACCGTCCGCCCCGAATCGTTGTTCGCAGTCCTGCGCGACGAGCCCGAATTACACGGGCCACCCGCCTATTTCACCCCGGACTGGCAGGCTGCCCGCGATTCGGTGGAGCATCTGGCAGCGATGAATCCGCGCGTTGTTGCCACCGGCCATGGACTCCCATTGCGTGGAGAGCAGATGCGCAAAGAACTGCAGGAACTGGCCCGGAATTTCGAATCCATCGCGCGACCGGTCCGGGGGCGGTATGTCGGCCAACCGGCAGTCGCGAATCTCCACGGAATAGTAAGCATTCCCAAGGCAACCGAGCATCCATTGAAGCAGAAGTTAATACTTCTGGGGGTGGCGCTTGGAGCCGCGTTCCTTGGAGTCGCGGTTTACGAAAGACTGAAGGGTCGCGGGCTGCGGAGCTAAACAATTTTGGGTCGGCTGCTTGGGTAAGAAAATTAAGGGTAGGAAAAATTTCTTACCCTTAATTTTCCTGCCTTTTCTGCGGGCCTTCGCCGACTTCCGCCCACCGACCTCCGGAAAAGAGGCGGGACGCCTCTGTCACGACTTCCGCTTTTCGCTTTCCCCCTCCGCCCTCCGACTTCCGACTTCCGACCTCCGACTTCCGACCTCCGACCTCCGACTTCCGCCCTCACCCGGTCCACCAGAGGCCGAACTGGATCCAGAGCGGGATCGTTAGAAACCCCAGGGCGGAAGTCACGAGGACCGCGCGCAACGCGGTGCTCGGGTCCCCATGAAAATGTTTGGCGAGCAAAACGGGGATCACCGCGCACGGCATGGCGGCCTCAATCACGATGATTCGCCGGAGCTCAATAGGGCAGGGGAGCCATCGGGCAATGGCGAGCATCAGGATTGGGAGCAGCGCCAGCCGAAGTGCCACCGAGCCGATGCTGATTCCCGTGCCGTTGCGGACTGTGAGATCGCGCATCTGATCGGCAAAGGTTGCGCCGGTGAGGATGAGGCCCAGGGGAATTGCGGCCGCGCCCATGAGATGGGTGGAATTGAGCGCGATCTCTGGCAGCCAATGACGGGCGCCGGCAAAATGCAGGGCCACGGCCGCAAGAATTGCGAGCACCGGGGCATTGAGAATTTGCCGCCAATTATTGTTTGAATCACCGGCATCGCGCTTTCCCCGAAGCAGCATGATGCCGACAGTCC
>JAYUPM010000442.1:0-7600 GCA_043760145.1 Spartobacteria bacterium | reverse complement strand
AGTTTGAACCGCAGATTTCTCAGAGGGACGCAGATGAAGGGAGGGAGAAGCGACTGCTCGTAGATGATTCTCCTCCTTCCGGTATCTGCGCCAATCTGAGCCATCTACCGGTTAAAAAAGTTCTCCTCTGTGGGATGGCTGTGAAAACGGAATTTGGGCGTCCTTGGGTTGGAAGGTCGGAGGTCGGAGGTCGGAGGTCGGAGGACGGAGGTCGGAGGTCGGAGGTCGGAGGTCGGAGGTCGGAGCAGAATCAATCGAGGACGAGGACGAGGACGAGGACGATCCCTGTCACCCTGTCACCCTGTCACCCTGTCACCCTGCGGGGGCGCCCCTTTTCCAAGATCATCCGCCCAATAAACGTGGAGCATGACAGCGCCCCAATAGAGGGGGAGGAGGAGAAGACCCCAGAGGGCGGTGGCGGTGGCGGCGACGATTGCGCCAGAGATAGCGGGGACGGTGCCGACCATTAGAGCGGCACCAAGAAGCCAGTGGCCTTTATAGATATGGCCCAAGCCTGGAAGGACGCTTAAAACGACGGCAACAGAGTCGCGAGCTGTGGCTTCTTGGGGGTGGTGGCGATAACCGGGCACCCAATCGCACTTTGGGCATTCCTTTGGGAGATTTGGATCGAGGGTTGCCTGGCAAAGGGGGCAATGAGTGGAGGCAACCGACGCGGGAGAGTTGGCTTCGATGGTATGCATGGCTACAAGGAGAGGATTGCTAGCGGACAAACTGCGAAAGTGTCTGGATAAATCTTAGACTAAATACTCAAATATGCCACCCAGAAAACGCTCACTTATGCCTGCCCTATGTCAAATACGGGGGTTTACCGACGCCTACTTGCGAATTAGGGAAATTACGGACTGGCCGAATGCGCACAATGGACTCCAGTTGGAGAACTCAGGGAGGGTAACGAAAATCGGGGCGGCAGTTGATGCGAGCGAAGCGGTGATAGAGCGGGCGGCGCAGCAAGGAGTGACGCTGCTGGTGGTTCATCACGGGCTTTTCTGGGGCGGGCTACAGCCTTTTGTCGGGGCGGGATATCGCAAAATCAAAGTTGCGATGGATCACGACATGGCGATTTACAGCGCGCACCTGCCGCTCGATTTGCATCCCAAAGTGGGAAACAACGTTCTCCTTGCGAAAGCGCTCGGCTTGAAAAAATGCGAACCGTTCTTTCTCGAAAAAGGGGTGCCCATCGGACTCAAGAGCTTTGTCCGGATGTCGCTGGAGGAATTGGCGCGCCGGCTCGAGAAAGTGCTCGGATCTGCTCCCCATCTTTGTCCGGGCGGCGGGAAAGAGACGCGGTGCATTGGTGTAGTGACAGGAGGGGCGGGAGCTGAAGTGGCGAGGGCGGCTGGGGAAGGGGTGGACACTTTCATTACTGGGGAGGGGCCGCACCATTCATTCACCAACGCGGAGGAACTTGGAGTGAATCTATTTTATGGAGGGCATTACGCGACGGAAACCTTCGGGGTGAAAGCGCTGGCGGGTCTTCTTGGGGCGCGCTTCAAGCTGCCTTGGGAATTCATCGATCACCCAACCGGATTGTAAAAAAGAAAAGACCAGGCCGGACAAGCCAGCCTGGTCTTTGCAAATAGAACCCCCTCGAAGAGGTTACTTGCTGTAACCGGTCGAATGGGTCGACGTCGTCGTGGAGGCGGTGCCTTGATCCTTGGCGCAAGCGCCAAAGCTCAGAGCCGCAATCGCCAAAGCAATGATGGTGAATTTCATAATCTGATTTGTTTCCTTTCTGTGCCCGAAGGCGCTGTATTGATGCGCATTCGAGCCGCTGACACAACGCTTTTTTGACGGAAATTTACCCGTGATTCCGGGAACCGCTGATTAAAGCCGGGAGGGAAAAAGAAACCGCGAATGGACGCCAATGAACGCGAATAAAAACATGGGGATCGGAGGCGCTATTTTCGATCTGCCTCTGTTGGATTCCGTCCGTCATTCGCGTTCATTCGCGTTCATTCGCGGTTAACAAAGTCCCTCTTCCGAATAAATCAGCGAACCCTCAGCTCCCCTTTTACGGATCTATCTCCACGATCACACCCGGCTCCACCTGATCGTAAAGGTCGATCACGTCGGCATTGCTCATTCTCACACACCCCATGCTCGCAGGCACCCCCAGTTCCCCTTCGGCATTGGTTCCGTGGATGTAAATATAACGGGCATGCGTATTGCCATTCCCGGCTTCCATCCCGCTTAGCCACAGGATTCGCGTCTGCACATGATCATCGGGATCGCCCTCTTCCCCGCATCGCCCGGTCGGTTCCCGGCCCACAAAAATTTCTCCGGGCTTCGCGCCGTCCCCGATCTTTTCTTCGATCCGGAACCGGCCAGTTGGGGTGCGGTAGCTGCCCGGTTCGGAGCCGAGCCCGAATCGGGAAGTGGAAATTGCATATCGCCGAAGCAAGGTCCCATCTTCAAGGAGATCGAGAGTTTGGGAGGGGACATGGATGCGGATTTGCATTGTGGAAATCATCTTATAATGTTCGCGCCCTTTTTATGAGCAGAAACTTGCACGTCGCCATCGTTGGAGCCACTGGAGCCGTTGGAATCGAGATGATGAAAACGCTCGAGAAACGGAAATTCCCGGTGGGCCAGCTCACGTTGCTGGCATCGGCGAGGTCCGCTGGAAAGAAGCTTTCCTTTGCCGGGGAAGAGATCGTGATCCAGGAATTGGGTGAGAACTCCTTTGCCGGGGTCGATGTCGCGCTCTTTAGCGCAGGCGGTTCGATCTCCAAGACCTATGCCCCGTTTGCCGTCCAGTCCGGTGCCATCGTGATCGATAATTCCAGCGCCTTTCGGATGGATGAGAAAGTGCCGTTGATAGTCCCGGAGATCAACGGGGCGGACATTGCGAAAAACTGCGGAATCATCGCGAACCCGAATTGCACGACGGCTATTACGCTGATGGCGCTCTATCCATTGCACCAGGCCTTTGGAGTGAAGCGGGTGTTCGCATCGAGCTACCAGGCGGTGAGCGGCACGGGCGCGCAGGCGATTGAAGAACTGCGCAATCAGGTGGCATCGATCGCAGCGGGCGAACCGGTGGCAACCAACGTTTATCCCCACCAAATCGCCTTTAACGTGCTGCCTCACGTCGATGCGTTTTTGGAGAGCGGCTACACCAAAGAGGAGATGAAGATGCAGAACGAAGGGCGCCGGATCATGCATCATCCGGGGTTCCTCGCATCGGTGACATGTGTGCGGGTGCCGGTGTATCGCGCCCATAGTGTGGCGGTGAGCGCGGAGTTCGAGCGCCCGGTTTCTGTGGAGAAAGCCCGCGAAGTGCTCGGCAACGCGCCCGGACTCGATTTAATGGATGATCCGAGCGGCAATCTCTATCCGCTTCCGTTGCGGTGCGCGCACAAGGACAACTGCGAAGTGGGCCGGATCCGGCTTGATTGTGCGATGGACAACGGGATCGCGTTTTGGGTTGCGGGCGATCAGCTTCTCAAAGGGGCCGCCCTCAACGCCATCCAGATCGCCGAGTTGCTCTAAGGAAAAGAGCGGTGAGGGAGGGATTTGAACCCTCGATACCCTTTCGAGTATGCCGCTTTAGCAAAGCGGTGCTTTCGACCACTCAGCCACCTCACCGGAAAGACTGGAGTTAAGCCCAGCTTTCGGGGGGCGTCAAAAGGAAAACAGGGCGCTGAAAAATTGCGTTTTCGAAGGGGTGCCGCTTGCGGAAAAAAACATCCGGGTTATAAAACTGCACATGCCGCCCCCTGACCTAGTTGAGCCCATTGGATTGAAGAAGGCCAAGAGCTTGGAAGAACTCGAGCACCGCGAGATAGCGGAGGAGGATTACAAGCCGAAATTGAAGGCGCTTCAGTATGATTTGCTGAGGTTGCAGCGGGAGCTCAGCGATACAAAAAAATCGATGGTGGTGGTATTTGAAGGACCTGATGCGGCGGGGAAGGGAGGGGCGATCAAGCGAATGGCGGAGCGCCTGGATCCGCGATTATTGCGGGTCCATTCGGTGGTCAAACCGACCATTGAAGAGTATCAGCATCATTACCTCTGGCGATTCTGGAACAAACTGTCGCCCCATGGGCAGATCGTGATATTCGATCGGTCATGGTATGGGCGGGTGCTTGTGGAAAGGGTGGAGGGGTTCGCGGCCGAAAAGGAGTGGAAGCGCGCTTACCAGGAGATCAACGACTTTGAGAGGATGCTCAGCGAGGACGGGACATTGATCGTCAAATGTTACCTTCACATCGGCAAGGAGGAGCAATTGTTCCGCTTCAAGCGCCGGGAGGCCGACCCTTACAAGCATTGGAAGATCAATGACGAGGACTGGCGCAACCGACGCAAGTGGGAGGAGCACAATGTCGCGGCCGAGGAGATGTTCCAACGGACTTCCACTGAATGGGCGCCATGGAATGTGATTGCCGCCAATTTCAAATGGTATGCGCGGCTCAAGATTTCCCGGACGGTGGTGGATGCGCTGGCTGCGCACCTGAAAAAATCCGGATGAGAATTGCGAATCACTATTTGCTGGTTGTGTGTTGCCTCGCGCTGGGCGGCTGCGATGACCTCTTTCGCAAGAAAACCAAGCCGGAGCTTAGCCCGGCGGAAAAGAAAGCGGCTGCGGGCGACTTTCGGGGCGCGATCAATCTCTATGAAGCCGCGCTGGATGGGACTCCCAACGGGGCGGAGGCGCACTATCGGATGGCGATCATTTACGATGATAAGTTGAAGAACCCGCTTGGGGCGTTGCATCACTTTGGGAGGTATCTGGAGCTTGCCCCGGCTGGGCCGCACGCGAAGGAAGCCAAGGCCTACAAGAAAGAGGGGGAGTTGAAGCTGTTAAGTTCGCTCTCCAAGGGTAGTTTTCTCTCTCAGGATGAAGCCGTCCGAATCAAGAACGACAACCTCGCATTGCGCAAAAGCCTGGTTGAATTGAGGGCCCAAAAAGGAGTGCCGCAGTTTGTGCCAGCCGGGGCGGCGAAAGGTGAACAGGTGCGCAAGCCGATGCCGCCGGGATCCCGGAAGCACGTGGTCGCCCCGGGCGAGACATTGGCGTCAATCGCCACCAAATATTACAAGAACAAGGCCAGGTGGAAGGACATCCAGGACGCCAACTTTTATTCCCTTGAAGGCACCGCCACCATCAAGCCCGGACAGGAACTTATCATCCCGTGAGGAGGTCGGAAGTCGGAAGTCGGAAGTCTGAGGTCGGTATCGTCCTCGTCCTTTGAATTGCTGATCGCGTATCAAAGCGGCAGAGGACAGCCGCACTACAAAACCTGTCGGAGTATTGGACGCCCTACCCTGTCGCTTGCGTTTTGTAGTGCGCCTGTCCTCTGGCGCTTTCGGATAGGATTGCGGGCGGGAAGACCGTCATCACCGATGAAAAACATGACAATCTAAACGCGATTTGACATGTAAACCGCTGATGATTTGAGAGCACAGTAAAAGACCTTTTTTTGGGCCGAACTGATCCGGAGGGTCGGAAGTCGGAAGTCGGAAGTCGGAGGTCGGAAGTCGGAAGTCGGAAGTCGGAAGTCGGAAGTCGGAGGGCAGGCGCAGGGCTTCTTCATTTTTCATTCTTCCTTCTGACTTTCCTTGATCGTTAGCCCGCGAAGTTTGCCTTCGATGAATGGATCGATCTCACCGTCCATGACCCCCTGGATATTGCTGGTCTGCACTCCCGTGCGCAGGTCTTTGATCATTTGGTAAGGCTGAAATACGTAGCTCCGGATCTGGCTGCCAAAGGCTACTTCACTCTTCTCCCCGTATGCCTGGGCCACCTCGGCTTTCTTTTTGTCGTTCTCAATTTGCTGGAGCTTGGCCTGGAGCATCCGCATGGCCAGCGCGCGGTTAAGCCCCTGGCTGCGTTCGCTTTGGCAGGCAGCGACAATCCCGGTCGGCAGATGGCGGACCCGCGCCGCCGTTTCCACCTTGTTCACGTTCTGGCCGCCTTTGCCTCCGCTGCGATAGGTATCGACCTCGATCTCCGCAAGATTGATCTCGATCGGTGTGCTCTCGGGTAATTCAGGGACGACATCGACTCCCGCGAATGACGTGTGCCGGCGTTTGTTGGAATCAAATGGCGAAATCCGCACCAGGCGATGCACCCCGCGTTCAGTGGCCAGGTATCCGAATGCGTATTCGCCCGCGACCCGGATGGTGGCCGACTTGATCCCGGCTTCATCGCCCATTTGGATGTCCATGATGGAAGTGGTGAACCCATGGCGCTCGGCCCAGCGCTGATACATGCGCAGAAGCATATCGGCCCAGTCGCAGGCCTCGGTTCCTCCGGCGCCGGATTGGACACTGAGGAATGCATTGGAGCGGTCACTGGGTCCCGAAAGGAGCATCTTGAGTTCGAAAGCTTCCAAGGCCGCCAGCACCGTGGCGTGCTCCTTGATTACCTCGTCTGCTGCCTGTTGATCTGCCTCGGATTGTGCGAGCTCGATCAGTATGTCGAGATCTTCTACCTGGCGCTCCAACTCCAGGAGCGGGTTGACCTTTGCCCGCAAGGAGGAGACTTCATCAACCCGCTGCTGGGCCCGCTCTTTATTCGCCCAGAAATCGGGCTCCGCCATCAAGCCATCGAGTTCGTCGAGGCGCGCCCGCAGTTTTGGGAAGTCAAAGATACCTCCGCAGCTCGCCCACGCGGGTCTTGAGGTCGGCGGTATTGATGGAGCGAAGATCGAGGGACATAAAAATCAATGTGGCGTTACAGTTTTAAGTCTTAAGGCTGAAAGCTGCGGAAGACTGAAACTTGCGACTTGCGCTTAAGACTTCAGACTTAAAGCCCCGTTTAAAAGCCCCGTTTAGCGTGTAAGGCGCATCTGCGCTGGAACCGTGGGCGGTTGGGTGAGGCGAAAAATGGTCTCGCCTTCTTTCATTAAATCGAGCCGATCGCGGGCGATAAGACTGACGTATTCGCGATCATGTTTAAGGAGGTTCTCTTCGCGCTGATGACGCAGCAGGTTGAGGCGCTGGCTCTCGACGGCGGCCTTGAGTTCTTCAATGCGCAGGTCCTGCTCCTTGCGTTTATTTACCTCCGGGAGGAACGAGTAACCGATCGGGATAAGGGCCGCCAAAACGATGAGTGTCAGTACGAAGCGATTGAGGGAATGCCAGATCCCGGATGTCTGGATTCCCGAGCTGCTTCTAGGAGTGTATCCCAAGTCGCTCACTCAGCGCATCTTACCTCCATAAATTGCGTTGTCACCAAGTTCTTCCTCGATTCGCAGTAGTTGATTGTATTTCGCCACCCGATCCGTGCGGCATAGGCTTCCAGTCTTGATCTGGCCTGCATTTGTTGCCACCGCGATATCAGCAATCGTTGTGTCCTCGGTCTCGCCGGAGCGGTGGCTAATGACGGCCGTATACCGGTTTTCCTTTGCCAGCTCGATCGCATCGAGGGTTTCGGTCAACGTCCCGATCTGGTTGACTTTGACCAGGATCGAGTTGGCAACGCCCAGCTGGATGCCTTTGCGGAGAAACTCGACATTGGTAACAAAAAGATCGTCGCCGACAATCTGCGTATTGGCGCCCATCGCGTCGGTGAGCTGCTTCCATCCGTCCCAATCGTTCTCCGCGCAGCCGTCTTCAATGCTGATGATCGGGA
>JAYUPM010000441.1:0-2978 GCA_043760145.1 Spartobacteria bacterium | reverse complement strand
GATCCAGTCCCCGATTCCGCAATGGATGGAATCCTGACTTACGTGACGCTCCCGGAATTGTTGGCCCGCTCCCACGTAATCTCCCTTCATGCCAGCCTGACTGCGGATACCTATCACCTGATCGATTCCGCAACGCTCGCCCAATGCCGTCGCGGAGTGCTCATCATCAACACGGCCCGTGGGACGCTGATTAATACGCAGGCATTAAGGAATGCGCTGGAAAGTGGGCAGGTCGGTGGAGCCGGGCTCGACGTCCTTCAAGACGAGCGGGTGATGCGCCAGAGTGTTTCTCAAATCCTTAGTGCGCAGATTATCGAGCATTTGCGCAGCGACGCGCTTGCCAGTGAAGCCCGGGATGCCGACCGGCTCCGGGCAATGCAGGAGCTGATGATGGCGGATGCGATCTTATCGCGGAGCAACGTCGTGTTTACCCCGCACGTTGCCTTTAACAGTGAGGAAGCGATTCAATGGCTGCGGGAGGTGACATTGGAGAATATCCGCTCTTTTCTCAAAAGCTGACCGTCTGATGGGAGGCATGGGAGGCATGGGACCTATGGGGAGGCATCGGTCCTATGAGTCCTATAAGTCCCATAAAAGAACCCCTTTTCGCAGCAAAACCTTGCCCAAAGCCAATTTGTGCGCGATAAGGGCGAATCTTCTGGCGGGTTTTGCTGACGGGAGTCGGCAAGGTGGGCAGGCGCATCCACCATTTCACTGCCCCAAGACGCCCAACCAATTAGTTATAGTTAGTTCCCATGCAGGTATTGAATAAACAGCGGCCCTCGTCTTTTTCGCGGGCCCAATTTGACGCGTGGCTCGATGAGCGCCGCACCCAGGAAAATCTTCCCCCAGCCGTCCGCCGCGAAGGCCGGCCCATCTTTAAATCGTGGCTGCGCGATGCGTGGCATTTTATCCACGCATTACCGGAAGCCAAAGGGCTCGGCCTTTTTTGCGAACGCGATGTCACGATGCTCGTTGCTGAGCATTTCGAGGAGGTGACGATCGGCGGCCAGGTCTGCCCCCTCCATATTTTTGAGTTTCTTCCGCTTAACCGTCCAAGGGACGGGGTCGCGCTCGGGCTCAAGCTGCGCGGGCTTGCCGGGGAAGCTGCCCGCCATATCCTGGCGATCCAGAAAGAGATTCTTGATCAGATCCCGAGGATAGAGCACGCCATCGCGCAAAATCAGGATCGTCTTGGTGTCACTGATATCCAGGCCGAACTGCGCAAGCTCGAGGGCGCTCTTTCGCTAAAACAATTCACCGAGCGGGTCGTCCGGATCGTGCGCGAATTGCAGTTGCGCGCCGCCAACCATCGGATGGCCGAAGGGATTGCGCTGCACAGCTTTCACGAGACATTTCCCGCAGCCCGCGCCCGGTGCCGTGAACTCCTCTTCGTTGCAGGGCCGACCAATTCTGGCAAGACATACATCGCGTCCCAGAAATTGGCTGCGGCCAAACGTGGCGTCTATCTCGCGCCGTTGCGATTGATGGCGGCGGAGTTCTGGGATCGGATGCAGGCTTCCGGGGTGCATTGCTCATTGATCACGGGCGAAGAACGAATCGTTGATCCCTTTGCGGAGCATATTTCCTCGACTATCGAGATGCTGGCCACCGATGCGGAATACGATGTGGCGATCATCGATGAAGTCCAGATGATCGCGGACAAAGATCGTGGCTGGGCGTGGACCCAGGCCATTGTGGGGGTCAATGCCAAGCTGGTGATTTTAGTCGGATCTCCGGATGCCGAAGCGGTGCTGCGCGAGATCGCGACCCGCCTCGGAGAACCCCTTGAAGTCCAGCGGACAGAGCGTCTCACCCCGCTGGAGGTGGCTGCCTTTCCACTGGATCCAGACAAACAGGTGGAGGAAGGCTCCGCTTTTATCTCATTTTCCCGCCGCGATGTTCTCGCATGGAAACAAACCCTCGGGGCTTCCCAATGCGCCGCGGTTTACGGGGCGCTCTCGCCTGAGGTCCGTCGCGAAGAAGCCCGCCGATTCACTGCGGGCGAAGCGAAGATCGTTTCCGCCACGGATGCCATCGGGATGGGGCTCAATCTTCCGGTCAAGACCGTTGTGTTTACAACCCTCACCAAATGGGACGGGGAAAAGGAGATCACTCTCGGGGATTCGGCCATCCGGCAGATCGGTGGCAGGGCCGGCCGCTACGGAATGCACGAGATCGGTGTCGTGACTGCCCTCAACAAACGCGACCTGGCTCATATCCGCAAAGCAATGGCGGCTCCTCCAGTCCCTTTGCCAATCGTCGCCCCAATCGCGCCCCATATCAAAATGCTCGAGTTTCTCTCCCAGGAAACCGGCAAATCCGACCTCCCTTCATTGCTTGATTGCTTTAGCGCGTTGCCGGGTAACACCGATCTTTTTTGCAAGGCCGACGTTTCCTCAATGCGCGATTTGGCTGGGGAAATCGGCGACTTCAAGCTTCCGCTCGACACGCAGTTTGCCCTGTGTGCGTGCCCGGTTGATGTGCGGGATGGCGATCATTTACGCGCATGGCGCCACTGGGTGACGGCTGTCTCCAGGGAGCTGCCTTCGCCGATGCCCCGCGGCACCAACTATGACGGTAACAAGAGCACCAGCTCGGCGGTCCAGCTCCAAGGCGCCGAGGCCCGGGTCCGCCTTCTCGCCGCTTATCGTTGGATGCATCACCGGATGCCAGACCTCTTCCCCGACATCGAGAAAGCACTTGAGGTCTGTTCGGCAACCAATTCGTTTATCTCCAATTCGTTGAAAGAGAAGATTGTCCGCCGGTGCCGTCGATGTGGGCATGGCCTTCCCGACCAGCACAAGTTCGCGATCTGCGAGCCTTGTTTCTCAATGCGCTTTGAGCGATCCGAGTGAAAAAAAAGCGGAAAGCGGAAAGCGGAAAGCGAAAAGCGGAAGAGATCGGACCGATCGGTCGGATCTGACTGATCGGTCGGATCCATTTTCCGCTTTTCGCTTTTCGCTTTTCGCTTTTCG
>JAYUPM010000440.1:0-2982 GCA_043760145.1 Spartobacteria bacterium | reverse complement strand
CGCTTTCCGCTTTCCGCTTTTCCCCTGCAAAGGCCCGTTGACAAGAAGATCGGTCTGGCTAATCTCCCGTCCCCTTTCCTACACGACTTATGGCCAATACGAAATCTGCGGCGAAACGCGCCCGTCAAACTGAAACACGAACCCTCATCAATCGGCGGGCGATCACGGCGGTGAAGAATCAACTCAAGAGCGTGCGGGCGGCGCTGGCGGCGGGAAACAAAGCGGAAGCCAAGGTGGCTGCGGAATCCTTTGTCTCGACGATCGACAAAGCCGTGAAGACGGGCCGTGTCCATCGGAACTCGGCGATGCGCCACAAGAGCACGATCAATCGGGCGCTTGCGAAACTGAGCTAAGAACCGCTGATTTAATTCGGAGGAGTAGCGACGCGGGCGGCTGGAAGCCACCCATCCGGGGAGTTTAGTTACTCCAACCGGCTCAGCGACGGGATGCGGTAGTTTTGCTGGAGCGCATGTTCCCCGGCGCGGATGGCGACGTCATCGAGATAGATCGCGGTGGGATCGGTATCGAGTTCCAGTTTATGGATGCCATCGGTTGCTTTAGCCAGCGCAGCGGGCAGATCGCTGAGACGTTCCAGCGGCATCCCATTGACCTTTGTCACCACCAGTTGCCGGAGCTCCTCGTAACCGACTGTGGTTGCCGATGGAAGCACCGTCGTAAGGATCACCACTTTACGTCCGCCATCCTTGAAGAGCTCATGTTGCTGGCGGTCGAGAAATACAAATTCTTCCGGCGCTTTCTTTGTCCAATCGGGCCCCCATTCCTTGAGGAACTGCCGGGAGAGCTCCTGTAAAACCAATCCGCCGAGCACATAAAAGTGTGGAGCCCGGTCGATCACATACGGCTCGATCACGTAATCCGTTGGAGGTCGATGGGCGATCTGGACGGTGATCTCCTTGCGCTCCCCTTTGCGGAAAATTGTGAATGCCACGGCGTCCCCGTCAAAATGCCGTGTCCCGACGAGATGAGTGAGAGAGAGTTTGCCGTAAAGCGGGTCGTTGTAATTGCCATCCTGGTCGATCGCCTCGCCTGCGATCGTAAGGATCACATCCCCTTCTTCGAGGCCGGCTTTTTCAGAGGGACCGTTTTTGAGGAGATCGGTGACGTAAACGCCACCAGCGGCGGCAGCCACGACAGCTCCCCCAGCTCCCGCCTCTGCCCCCGCCCCGGTAAGGCCGACATAGCGACGCAATTGCGGGTCCCGGGTATTGGAGAAAGCCATGCCCGCCCGGGGAAATCCTTCGTAAGGGGGTTTGGCGGCGTCTTTTAGAAAATGCTCAATGATTGGAGTCGGGACGATCTCAGCGCTCTTGGTGTTGTTATCGTATCGCATGATCAAGCCAACGAGCTTGTCGTCCTTGACCACGGGCAAAGTGAAACTGCTGTCGCGGAATTGCAGGGGGACCGTGGCGCGATAGACCAGCAATGCGGATTCATCGACTGGGTAACGGGAAACCTCGGCCGTGGTCATCGAGCATTTGGTAACGAGAAGAGTGCCGGTGCTTTCCAACTGCCAGACCGCGAGCGTGTCGCCAACAGAGGCCGTCGTGAATTCCACCGAGCTGAACCCTTCCATGAACTTCGGGTCCTCCGCTTTAAGAACCGCGAGGTTGGCCTCGTAATCCACCACTTCAATCGTTGCCGGAACCTTGAGCCCACCATCGGGGGCTTCCAATTCGAGATAGCTCGCATTGGCAACCAGTTCGGCTGTCACCAAAACCCGTTTATCCGCCAGCACCGCCCCGACCGCGCGCCGGGAATAGGGCGGCCGTTTTCCCCATGGCCGAATAAAGTCCCAAGGTTGATTGGTCACATTGACGCGCACAACGGCTGGCTTCTTGTCCGACTTGATCGCGACTGCTGGGACCGCGGAAGGCTGATTCAATGAGGGCTGCCCGCCAGATGGCGATGACGCTCCTCCGGGTGGGGTGGTTTGTCCGGGACCGGCGGGAGGGGGGCTGGCAGGGGGCGGATTCCCGGGCGTCTGGGCCTGCGCCAGGGAACAAGTTACAACGAGAAGCGGGAAGAGAAGGCGGGTGAGCATGGGTAGCGGAGGGGGGAAAGAGGAGATGGGAACAATAGGCGGAGACATGTCAGCTAGGAGGCGCCGAGGTTCTGCTCTTCGGGCACATTATAACGTTGCTTGATCCGTTCCCGGGCGGCCTCGACGGCGGCCCGTTCGAGCACAAGGGGTCTGCCGATCCCGATGAATTTCACCACATAAAAATCCGTCTTCTGAGCGAAGGCCTCGGCGAGTTCCTTGATGGTCTTTACCTTGCGCCCGTTGATCTCATCGACGATCCCCTCGCGGAATTCCCCAAAGTAAGTGTTGATCGGGTCCGGCAGCATCGCGCTTAAGACGATCACCTCGGGATGATCCTTGTAAAGTTCCCGCGTGGTGAAGCTCTCAAAGAAGTAATCAATGCGCGGATTGGAGAATTGATAAGCCACCATGAGATTGCGGGAGAGCGGCTGGAAAAGCAGACCAGCGAATAGCACATACTGCGGCTGCTGCTCGTAGCTTGTGGCTTGCATTGAGAAGGGCCATGACCGGTCGAATTTCACCGTCAGATCCATCCGTTTCCGATCCCGGAGGACGGCCATCCTGATGCTATCGCCCAGAAACTTCCGCTCCCCGACCTCCGCCATCTGGACCCGTTCGCCATCGAGCACGATCATACCGTCGCTGGTCACGGGATGGCCATCGATGGCGATGATCACGTCGCCGACTTGGACGATTCCGGCGCATACACCGGCGGATTGCACACTGCTGACAACCACGCCGCGGTCATCCTCGGGCAACCCAAGGGCCCTGCGATGTGTCGGGTTCAGAAGGTTAAACGTGCCGATGGATAAATCCACATACCGGTCGTATCGGCCGTCCTTGATATCCTGTAAGAAATGCTTAATGACCGGGATCGGGATCATGTAACCGACGTTTTGGGCGACATCACCGCTATAGCC
>JAYUPM010000439.1:0-2982 GCA_043760145.1 Spartobacteria bacterium | reverse complement strand
GAGAGCTTTTCGGGTGCCGAGGCCGGTGGGGTTTCTTCGGCTGGCACCGTCCGCGCCTTTGCCGAAGCCAGGTCCGGGGTCTTGGATAGCATCGCGGTCTGTGTCTTGAACTGCGTGAAAGGGAGATCCGCCCCGGACTGGCTCGGCAACAGTTCAAGCCCCTGCCCCTCCCGTTCACTGCCAGCAACCATATCCTGGCTGGATTGAAACGCTTTCTTCCTTGGAGCAACCGCGGATTCTTCGAGCCCTTCGGAGTCAATAACGGGAGGCGTTTCGGGCGCCGCTGCCAGGACTTGGGGCTCTGGTTCAGGCTCCGGCAGCGGCGTGGGAACAAACTCAATCTCGATGACGCGCGGCTCGGATTTCACGAGGGGCGCAGGTTCCGGGATGAGCCAGGAGGCGAGCGCAATCAGGACAAACAGGAGCAGATGGACACCAACCGACAGCAGCAAAGCACCACTGATTTGTTTGCGCCGGGAAATCCCGCTGATGTCCGGGAACCAACCCGAGACGGTGCCGACCATCCTGAGAATTGTGTGATTCATCGGGGCATCGGCCGAATAACGGCATCCTCCATCGCGCCCACGACAGAATAGTGGGAGAGTTGCGCACAGAACTCGACCTCGGCCCGGCGTCCCTTGGCATTCAAGACGCGTCCGTTTTTTGCGGCTGAGAGGGCATCCAGAGGGTCAGTGAAAAGTTTAGGCAATGCCAATGTGGCTTGGGCCGCATCGCTAAGATCAGCCTCTTTCAACAATCCAATCAGGATCCCGGCAGCGGTTGCATCTTCCAGGGCGAATTCTTCAAAAGTCCCGGCACAGACGATCAGCAAATTCCTGGGAGCCTGTTGCGCAAGAACGGCACGAAGAGCCTCCATGTTGAGCAGAGCGCCGACCAGGACTTGATCGGCATGTTCGCACGCGCGCAAGGCGACAGTCCCGTTGGTTGTGGTTGAAATCAATGTCCGGCCCGCCATGCCTTCGCGGTATTCCAAAGGCGAATTGCCGAGCTCAAAGCCCGGAATCAAATCGCCAAAACGTTCCCCAGCAAGGATCGCGTCCGGAAAACGCCCCTTTAATTCCATGGCTTCCTCAACGGTCCGCACCGGATAAATCGCGTCGGCCCCGTGCGCCAAACCGGTAATCATTGAGGAGGTCGCCCGCAGGACATCAAAGACGACGCATGTGGTCCCGGAAAGATCCAGGGAAGGGATTTGGGCAATTTCCGCAGGAGTAAGGGCGACGTCGATGAACATGAAATTGGATTCTTCAGGCGCCTCGGCGCCCAGCGAGACTCTTCGCCTGCTTCTTACGGATGCCAACCCCTTGTTTTGATTTCGGTTTTGGACGGACCCAAGTCATTCGGGCATGGTGAAAGAGGTATTGCTGGGCGTAACCCCCGAACTCGCCGAAGTGTTCTGCGGTAAACGCGCGTAACTGGCCGGTTGCAACAGTGCGCCGCCGAGGAAAATAAAGCTGTCGAAGAATCCGCTCGATCCAAACATCGATCGGAAAGGATTCAAGCCGTTCATAACCGAATAGAAGCACGCAATTGGCGACCTTGGTTCCGACACCCGGCAACCGGCAGAGTTGCTCGCGCGCCGCGGAATCGTCGAGCTGCGCGATCGCCTCCAAATCGACCTCGCCGCATGCGATCATTTGGGCGCTGCGGAGGAGATTTTTCGCGCGAAATCCGAGGCCGCATGTGCGCAATTCCAGCTCGGAAGCCTGTGCCATGCGGGCCGGCGTGGGATAAGCGAAAAGCGGGAGGCCATCCCACTCAATCTGTTTGCCGAACCGGATCCGAAGGGCATGCGACATCTGGGCGATATGCGCGACCTGCTTCATCGAGGAGGTAATAAATGTCGCGAGGCATTCCCACCGAGGCTGCCGGAGGATCCGCATTCCAGGGGCAAAAGCCACCGCCTCAATCATCGCGGGGTCCATCGGAAACGAAGCATAAATTTTTGGCAACGGATGATCCAAGGCCAGGTAACGGGCGATGCGATCGGCGTGGATGCGCGGCACCAATAATTTCCCCGGCCGTTGTTCCATATAAACTGCCTCTTCACCAAGCGCTCCGACCCAGCCCGGCCCGTGTCGGCGCCAGTGAAAGACCTGGCCGCAATTGAGCGTTGCCTCGAGGTCCAACCCGTTTGCCGGCACCGGGATTTCCTTCATCGGATCAGTTAGCGAAGGCGCACCCATTTCACGGGATGAAGTAGCTTAGGTTCTCGAGCTCGATCGCAAGATCGACGTTATTGACTGCCACATTATCGGGGACTTGCAAAATCAATGGCGCAAAATTTAAAATCGCCACCACTCCGGCTTCGATCAGGACATTGGTCACTTCCTGCGCAACGATTCCAGGCACCGTGAGGATCGCCATCTTGATCCGGCGTTCCCGGACCAGGCCGGGCATTTTATCCATCGACAACACCTCGATACCAATATCATGGGAACGTTTGCGGGTGGCGTCCGCATCGAAAGCGGCGACCACTTCAAACCCTTCCTTGGCGAAGCCTGGATAGCGCAGGAGCGCGGACCCCAACTGCCCCGCGCCGACAAGAATCACCGGCTGGAGGTGGGTGGTTCCGAGCACATCGGTGAGTTTTGCGCTCAAGGCCGGGACGTTATAGCCGAGGCCGCGGGTCCCGAATTGCCCAAAAATATTGAGATCTTTCCGCAACTGTGTCGGTTTCACCCCCGAAGCCTTGGCCAGGGCCGCCGAGGAAACCGTCTCGACCTGATTGAGTTTAAGCCGCTGCAACGCCCGGTAATAGAGCGAGAGGCGGTAAACTGTTTTCCGTGGAATGACTAACTTCGACATTTTGTGAAAAAGACGTTGCGCCGCGCTTATACCCGATGCCTCCCGCGATGCAAGGCACGGCTCCGACATCCTCCCACTCTGACTCTTTGAAAATTCCGAGGACGAGGACGAGGACGACTTTTAGCGTTTTGGGACAGACAGATAGGGGTGAAA
>JAYUPM010000438.1:0-7650 GCA_043760145.1 Spartobacteria bacterium | reverse complement strand
CATAACTCGATTCGTCGAAAGAGGCTTCATTGAATCCGATACTGAATGTGTTGAGGTCGCCCGCGGGAACGTGTCGTGACGCAAGCGCCGCGATTGCCGAGGAATCAAGGCCACCACTAAGAAAGACGCCGAGTGGCACATCGGACATGAGGCGTCGCTTGACCGCCGCGTCGAGGGTGGCCCGGATTTCTTCACAGAGCGGCTCAATGCGATTGGGTTCCAAAAGGCCGGGATCGGGTTCAAGGACAAACTCCCAGTATTTCCAAACGCGCAGTTGGTTGCTGGCCAGGTCAAAGCTGAAACAGGAGCCACCCGGGAGCTTCCAGACCCGCTCATAGATGCTGCGAGGCGCCGGGATATAACAGTAAGCGAAGTATTTTTTGAGGGAGAGTGTCGAGAGAGTGCGCGGGCAGCCTGGGTGAATCGTTAGCGCCGAGAGCTCGCTTGCAAACCCGAACGTGGAGCCTTCATGGAAGTAATAGAGCGGCTTCTTCCCGAAGCGATCCCGGCTCCCGAAAAGGCGTTGCCGGGCTCGATCGTAGATGACAAACGCCCACATCCCATTGAGGCGCTCCACGAAAGCGTCGCCCCATGTCCGATAGGCGTGGAGCAGGACTTCCGTGTCGGAATGATCGGTGAGGAGAACGCACCCGGCCGCCTTGAGTTCGAGCCGGAGCTCCTGGTGATTGTAGATCTCGCCATTGAAAATGACGCCGATGGATTGGTCGGCGGTCCACATCGGCTGGGCCCCGCCACTGAGATCGACAATGGATAGCCGCCGATGCCCAAGATAAACCCCGGCCGATTCGTCAATCCAATGTCCCTCGGCATCCGGCCCGCGATGGCGGATCGCGTCGGTCATGCCTTGAAGGAGCGTCCGGTCGCCGCGTCCGACAAAACCCGCTATCCCGCACATGGCAACAGGAGGTTTGCCGGCGATTGGATGTTAAAAACAGACAAGCGACGAGACGTCGCTGCCACGGGGAAGAGGAGGGAACTCATGCGCCGGCTGGGTCTGTCGGCGCCTCCAAATTGCGCGAGGCCCGGATCAGATAGGAGCGCTTGCCCTGGCTCTCGAAAAAGGTGCGCATGATCATCTCAGCAAGGAGTCCCATCAACACACACATGATTCCGGTCATCGCTGTGAGCACGGTAAGAAGCAGAAGCGGGTTCTTGATGAACGATTCGCCCTCGATGAGTTTGCGCCAGAGAGCGAACCCGCCGCTTCCGGCACTGATGGTGAAGGAAGCGAGTCCGACGGCTCCGAAGAGATACATGGGCTTTTGTTGGAACCGGTCGAGGAACTTCACGGTGATCAGATCCGCGAGCACCTTCAGCACACGTTCCAGGCCGTAATTGGACTTGCCGCTGGTGCGGGCGTAATGACGGACCTCGACCTCCGCAATTTTGGCTCCGTGCCAGTGCGCGTAAATTGGCAGGAACCGGTGCATCTCACCGTATAGGCGGACACCATGAATGACCTCGCGCCTGTAAGCTTTCAGAGAGCAACCGAAATCGTGGAGACGCACCCCGCTGACGAACGAGATGAGCTTGTTGGCCATGATACTCGGGAGATTGCGTTGGACGGCGTTATCCTTGCGATCCTTGCGCCAGCCGCTGACCACATCGAATCCCTCGTCGAGCTTTGCGAGCATGGCGGGGATGTCAGCCGGATCATTTTGCAAATCCCCGTCCATGGGAATGATGACGTCACCGCGGGCGAAATCGAATCCAGCCATCATGGCGGCGGTCTGGCCGAAGTTGCGCCGGAAATGGATCACCTTCACCCGAGGGTCTTTGTCCGCCAGTCCGTCGAGGAGCTTCTCGCTTCCGTCGATGGACCCGTCATTGATGAGGAGGAGCTCCCATGGCTGGCCGAGTTCGGTGAGCGCATCGCGAATCCGCTTGTGGAGCGTGGCAATGTTGCCCGACTCGTTACAGATCGGGACGATGACCGAGATCATGACCGGTGCCGCCTTTCCTGCAATCGCGTGAGTGATTTCGGTTACGACGTCCATTGCGAATCCTTTTCGTATCCGGCCGCAACAAGCAAGTCCCCGGCGCGTTCCTGGAACTCCTGCCGTATCCGGGGTGAGAAATGATTTTTCCAATCACCCGGAAGACCTTGCCGGCCGTGGGAGCTATCGTCGAGCTCGCCGAGCTTGCGTTTGTAAACAGTCTCAAACCGGGAAGCTTTGACGGCTTTCTCGATGTCGCGTTCCTTGAGCGGCAGCTGAAGCTTGTCCAGGAAGAGCGATTTGAACCCCGCGACATCATCCTGGATGAGGTCTTCGTAGCGCAGAACCAGCTCGTTGGCGTCGAGCCATGAGCGCTGGATCTTCACGAGCCGCTCAAGGTCGTGCTCGAAGAGGAACATCATCCCATCGTCCTTGCTCGAGCTTGTGAGGACATCGCGGGCCCGCTTGACCCGGCCCAGTTTGTCGAGCGCGTGGGTGTCCTTGAGACTGAAGTAATGCGAGGTCAACGTGTCGCGCAGATCGCGGATGATGGCGAACCGCTTGGCGTCGGCGAACTCCGGCCGACTCTTGAACTCATCGTGCGTGATGAACATCGCCGGATAGACGTGCCCCGCCCGGAACTCGGTGGCCTGGAACATTTCCAAGTATGGCGGATGTTGCAAGGTTTCGAGCCGTTCAAAAGAGGCGAGTTTGCCCGGCTCAAAAAGCGTTGCGCCAAACCGGGGCATCACCTTTGCGCCAAAAAGGTGGCGCAGCATTGCGTCCACCCATGTCGATCCCGCCTTGATGTGGGTCGCATGGAGAAGCGTCGGCAAGCTTTTGGATTTTTTCCAGGGAAACCAGAAGGGCATTGGCGGACGGTAAATGTTGAGCTTGGAGCGGCAAGCTTTTAGGACTCAAATCTTGCGTCGCGTGAAGCCTTCATTCACGCTCGCGGCGTGCCGACCAAATCCAATACGCCGATTCTGTTCATGGTCGCCCGCCGCCAGCGCCTCGCGTATGTGCAGATCCCGAAGGTAGCCTGCACCTCGATGCGCTCCACCATTTGCATGCTCAATCACCCCAAGTTGCCGAGGGAGGAGGTCTTTGTAAAAGGCGTTTTTAAGCGCCATCCCGAGTGGGACAGCTTTGTCGCGGCCAATCATCTTTTGGAATCCATCAGTGACACGGTCCGGGGCCGACTCGCGAAGTTTTACGCCGCCGATTTTGCGAACTTCGGATACGAGAAGTGAGCGGCGCCGCGGCGCAAAGGGATAAAGGGTAAGAGCTAAAAACTACCGGACCGAAAACGTCCCAGCATCGCATTTTCTCAGTTGTCCCTTTATCCCGTTCTCAGGGTTGCAGCGGGGTCTGAAAGCGATTAGAGGTTTCACAATGAGCGCGACTGAAATTCTCCAGGAACTGCCCAATCTCACTCCTCAGGAGCGAGTGGTGATCTACCAGCGAATTGCGGAGCTGGAGGGTCATCGGGAAGGGTTATACGTTGAAGAAAGCCCCGAGATGCTGGCGGCGATCGATGAAGGACGCCGGGCGAGTCAAAACGGCAGGGCTTACACTCCCCAAGAAGCTCGGATACTGGTTGAGGAATGGACTACAAGGTTATCCTGAGACAGGGAGCCATCGACGATCTGGCCGAAATTGTTCCTTGGACTCCATTACTGATGCGGTCCGCCGCCGTAACTCTTGAACAACAGTTGAAGGTTGGTGCGCAGTGAGTCTCCAAACTTATCTGAGCTTAATGCTTTCCAGGCACTGCGCCGGGCTGAGGGCCAGTCTTCGAGATTAAGATAGGCGCGCGCTTGGGATCGGGCGAATTCGGCGATCTTCTGGCGAATGACCGGACGGTAATTTTCTCGGAGATGATCGCCGAGGAATTCGTACATATTGATAAAAGCGCCCCAGCGGTTGGCGATTCGCTGCTGTTGGTCGCGGTCGCCCTCATTCCATTCAACAGGGGTCCAGCCCATTGACCAGAGCCCGCCGGGATGAATCCGGTATGCGGCAAGGAAGTGGTCGATAAAACCAAAATCTCCGTGCTGCCCATTGAGCGCATGCAGCGGAAAATCGCTAACCGGGCACTTGAAATACCAGTCGGGAAAATCGCCGAACAACCCGCGCCGGAACATGACGGTGCAAGTGCGCGGGACAAAGGAGAGCCGCAGAAAATCGGTGAGTGAGAACGGGGGCTGGATGGCGGGCAGCGCAATTGGGATGTCGATAATGGCACCATTTTCATCCACCACTTCCGAGCGTCCAAAACAGGTTGCACATCCCGGAGTTTTCTCGAGGTAATCGACCTGCAACTGGAGCTTGTGAGGAGTGGTCCAGTAATCATCGCCATCAAGGAGAGCGATGTATTTGCCTCTGGCTGAGCAGAGGTTATTGGCGAAATTGTGGCGGCTGGTTGGTTTGCCGCCGTAAGAGATATTGGAGGAGCGGGAATGGAGATGGAGCCGGATTCTTTCGGGGTGTTCGGCGGCGTATCGACGGACGATTTGGCGGGTATTGTCGCTTGAATCATCCTCGCCGATGACCAGTTCGAATGGAAAATCGGTGACCTGATCTAGAATGCTATTGATCGCCTGCTCAATGAACCGCTCATGGTTGTAAGTGATCAGCGAGACAGTGACCAAAGGTGTGTCGTTCATGGGTCGATTAATTTTTGCGGGCAATGAATGTAAAAGCGCCAGCGGAAATCTGGAGCCGGTGAAGCTCGGTCCAGCCGGGACGCACCATCGCAAGCAGTCGCCACCAAATCCGGTGAAGCAACCGAAGCGGAGCCGTGACCAGGCGAATGGCAGGAGTGGGCCAGCCCGGAAGCAGCGCCATGTAAGTCTGCGCCGTCAATCCATCCCAGCCCGGCGCAATTTGCAGCACTTCAAAGTTCGCCTGTTTTAGTCCACTCCATACCCCCATGTGCGAGTGATGCTGATAACTGATTTCATGAAACGGTTCCTGGAATGACACGCTCCCGAGAAAAATGCCGCCAGGCTGGAGCACGCGAAAAGCCTCGGCAATCATCACCGCAGGATACCGGATATGTTCGAGGACATTGATCGACATGATGAACTCAAAAGATTCATCGCGAAATGGAAGCGCGTGGGCATCTCCAAGCAACGGGGCTTTTGGATTGTCGTAATCGAGACCAACATAAGAAAAGCCGGCGCGCTCGCAAGTTGGTTGATGAAGGCCGGTGCCGCATCCTAGATCAAGGACGCGCGCACCGAGTAATGTGGCCTTCGGAATATGGCTCATCATTTCAGGGGAAAGGTGGACAGGAATTGAGAGGCCTGAAAAATCGACCGCCGGGTTTGGATGAAGATCAAGTGGCGTCCAGGTGACCTGTTGCGCCATCGCCAAGTCGTCTTCATTGATGGAATATTGAATGGCAACTTGCTTGGGATGCCGCAGACGCAGATCCGGGTGCCCGCCTTTCATGAGATACTCGTCGCCGCACCCGTTGCAGCGGAGTCCGCCCGTTTCAATGTTCCGGAGCGTGCCGCGGCACATTGGACAGACAACGATTGCGAGCAGATCAGCGGAAAGATTCACAGGAAAACGAACTGTGTGTGCCACTTAACCATCGCCATTGTGGTCGAGATGCGTGGTGATTTCCCGGCCATGCTGGAGCGCGCCCCGGATTATTCCGCAGAGCCTAACCACGTCCTCTCCTGAAACCGAAGTGCCCGAGGGAAGCGAGATCACCCGCTCACATAGCTCCACCGTCATCGGTAGCCTCGTTATGCTGTCGGGCTGCTCGCTCCAATACGGCTCCATATGATGGCAGCCCGGATAAAAGTAACGGCGCGCAAGGACATTCTCTGCCAGCAAGACCTCGACAATGTGATTGCGCGAAAGTCCCGTTACTGCGGCATCCACCTCGATCACAATGTATTGGAAGTTGTGTTTCTCCGCCGGGTCATAACTGATCACCTTGATTCCCGGCAGATCCGCAAGCTGCTCCCGGTATATCCCGTAATTTCGGCGGTTGGCGGCGATGAACTCGTCAATCTGTTCAAGGTTCGCGATCCCCATCGCGGCGGACACCTCGCTCATCTTTCCGTTGGTCCCAACCGATGTGACTTTGTCGATGCCCGCAAACCCGAAGTTCCGCATATCGGCCAGCGTCTTTGCCAGTCCGCTATTGTTGGTGGCAATCGCTCCGCCTTCGAACGAATTGAGAAATTTGGTGCCGTGGAAACTAAAGACCTCCGCATCGCCAAATGCGCCGATCATTTTGCCATGATGCGAGCAGCCGAGGGCGTGGGCTGCGTCAAAGATGAGTTTAAGTTTGTGATGGGTGGCGATCTCCAGAAGGGGCTCAATCGGACAAGGGCGACCCCATGCATGGACCCCGATGATCCCCGTCGTCCGGGGCGAGATCGCCGCCGCGACCCGGGCCGGGTCAAGGTTGTGTGTCTCGGGATCGATATCGGCAAACACAGGAGTGATCTCCTGCCACCGCAGCGCGTGAGCCGTCGCGACGAACGTGAATGAAGGGATAATCACCTCGCCCCGCAGGTCCAGCGCGCGGATCGCAATTTCCAGGGCGATCGTGGCGTTGCAAAAAACCAGGCAATGTTCGACATCGAGTTTTTTACACAGAGCCTTCTGAAATTCCTGCACACATGGGCCGTTATTCGTAAGCCAGCGTCGCTCGAAGATTTGATCCACCAATTCTAGGAACCGCGCTTTCGGAGCAATATTGGGCCGGCCGACATGGAGCGGCTCATCAAATGCCGGTTTCCCCCCAAACAACGCCAGCGATTTCAACGCAACGGCACTCGATTCCCCGCTGACGTCCGGGTTACGCGAGGACATGAAATGGGGATATGATTGGAGGGCTGGGTAATGGCGGCATCCGGAAACTCTTTGGCGTATAAAGGCCCAGATGGAGGGGCCGGGAAAGGGCAAAGTTTTCGTGACGCGCTTTTGGTCGAATGGAACCCCCCAAGGCGCCAAGAGACCACGGGAACCACCGACGATGTAAGTGAGGCCATGGAGGCCGCGTGCTTGAAGGAGGCAAGGAAAACCTACAGGTAGGAATATCGACGCAATGCCGGTGCAGCGATTTGCTCGAAAACTGCAACCTCTGCAGCAGAGAGTTCCGTGTGGAATCTGCCAATCCGGCTTTTGGTTGGACCTTCCAGTGTCCGTTCCTTCCATGCGAGAAACGCGGCGGGCTCTAGCTCCTGCTCCTTGTTAAGTGCCGGATAATTCAGCATCGCTGGGATTGACGGAGATTCACCGAGCAGATTGCAGATTCGTTTGAGCGAAAGTTCGGGGTGAGTGACAAGGTCTTCGTAGCGCAGAACCATTTGCTGGGAGGGGTTGAGACGTTCGAACCCGCGTGCGATGAGGTCCGTATTTCCAGCCCATTCGAGAGCAATCTGCGCAGGCTCCATGGGAAGCTGCGGCGCATAGATAGAAAGACGAGGCCTTGTGTTCAACTCACGGTATGAACAGGCCACATCCCGGCCGTCCCGGACGATATGGATGAAAAAGGCACTCGGGAAAAGTGTTCGCAATTCTTCGAGGTGATGGAGGTGAAAATTGTTTTTGTCGCCCCATCGGCTGAATGATCGGCCCAAGGCACGTCCGTATTCCTGATAAACAAGCGAGACTAAGTCTGCGTAAGTGGAGGGCGGTTCGGATGCAATCCGTTCCCTCA
>JAYUPM010000437.1:0-2986 GCA_043760145.1 Spartobacteria bacterium | reverse complement strand
GTTCGGCTAGCCCGATCCAATCCTGCATTTGGGTAAACGGGTGCCACAAGAACCTGCGATCAAGCGCAGCGATATTCTTTGCGGGATTGGACGGGTTCATTCCATTCCTGTTTACCCGTTACCTGTTTGAGGCGCTCACTTTATTTCGCCCATGAATCACGGTTCTTTTCGGCTATAAACTCATCCCCCTCCAAGCTCCGGCGAATTCAGTGCTCCGGCTAAAACTGGAGATTCACGATTCGTTGCTGTGCCGGGTTGTTCGCTCTGATGCAAATGGCTTGCAGCTGTCCCGCCCCACCGCTATTCTCGGTTCATGATGATTTCTCCCTCTTCCCTCATCCTCGCGCTCCTCTGCTTTTCTCTCCCCACTCATGCCGCGGACAAGATCCGGGTCTCGACCTTTTCGAGTGTGTTGACGGAGGTCGCGGAGAAAATCGGTGGAGACAGGGTTGCGGTGCGAGGGCATGTGAAAGGGGGAGTGGATCCGCACGAGTATGAGCCGACGCCGGGCGATCTGAAAGTGGTGGGCCAGTCCCAGTTGATCCTGCTTTCGGCCAAGCATCTGGAAGGGTATGTGGGAAAATTGAAGCAGAGCACCGGCACCAAGGGCGTCTTTCTTGAAGTGGGCAACGGATTTGAGTCGTTGCGGATGGTGGACGAACACCACCACCACGACCATGGATCGGGCAATGCGGAGGATCCGCATTGGTGGCACTCGATGGATTGCATGGTTAAGGCGAGCCGGATTGTGCGGGATGCGTTGATTGCGCTGAGCCCGGCGGACAAGGATTATTTCAATGCGAATTGCGCCGGATACGAGCTGGGGCTCAGTCTGCTGGCCAAGTGGGTTAAAAGCGAGGTGGCGAAGTTGCCGCGCAATCGGCGCACATTGGTGACCTCGCACGATGCATTCCAGTATTTTGCAAAGGAGCATGGGTTCAAGATTCACGCCATCGAAGGGATATCGAGTGCGGACAAGCCATCGTCGAAAAAAGTGGCGCAGATTATTGAGTTAATTAAAGCGCAGGGGGTAAAGGCGATCTTTCCCGAGAGCATCGAGAATCCGAAGGTGCTGCAAGAGATCACGCGGGAGACCGGGGCGAAACTTGGGCCGATTCTCTATGCGGATGGGTTGGGGGAGGCTGGGGGCAAAGCGGGGACATTTGAAGGGATGTATCGGCACAACGTGACAAGCATCGTGGAGGCGCTTCGATAAGTGAGAGGTTCCCCATTACTGCGGGCGATACTAGCGTTTGTGGTGTTGGCGGCCTTAAGCGTGCCGATGTGGCGGTTGACACATGAATCGGCAACCGCCAACGGGATCAGCGTGTTGGTTGAAGAGGTGGCGCTAAAGGAGATCAAGTTGCAATTAACTTTCACCCATCCAGCCAGCCAGATCACGGTCCTCCATTTAGGCGAGGAGATTTGGCGCCAATCGCACCCGGGCCTTGCGCTGGAGCAAAGAGTCCGGCTCCCCTTTCCAAAAGATGGGATCGAATTGGAGTTTCGGGTGGCCTGGAGCACGGAGCAGAACGCCGCGATGCGGGTGCGCCTGAGCGATCCCGATGGCAAGGAATATGCGCGGAGTATCTGGGGACCGGGGGAGGTGGTTGAAGTGCTCTCCTTTCCATAAAAACAAAGACGCATCATGAGCCATCATCATTCGCATCAACTGGTCGTCAGCGATCTCACGGTTAGCTACAACCGCGTGCCCGCCCTCCATCACCTCAGCTTCGAAGTCGGCTGCGGACAATGCGTGGCGCTTCTTGGACCGAATGGCGCCGGGAAATCGACATTGCTCAAGGCGCTCGCCGGATTGCTGCCGGTTGAAACTGGCGGGATTCATTTTCATGGAAAGCCGGTCCATGGGGCGACCCACGATTTTGCTTACCTGCCCCAGCGCGAGAATATCGACTGGGATTTTCCGGCGACTGTCCGCTCGTTGGTGGAGATGGGACGGTTCGTGCGGACCGGTTGGTGGCGGCGATTTTCCGGGGAGGACGAAGCGGCGGTGGCCGAAGCGATGCGGGCCATGCAGCTCGAAGAATTGGCGAACCGGCAAATCAGCGCGCTCTCCGGGGGGCAGCAGCAACGCGCGTTCCTTGCCCGATCGCTGGCGCAGCAGGCGCATGTATTTCTGCTCGATGAACCATTCGCGGGACTCGATAAACCCAATCAGGACAATCTCAAGGCACTGGTCCGCGAACTCCGGGCCCAGGGGAAATTGTTACTCATTTCACATCACGATCTGAGCAACGTTACTGAAATCTTTGACCACGCCGTTTTGCTCAATGGCGAACTGATTGCGGCTGGCCCGGTGGAAGCAGTTTTCACGAGTGCCAATATTGAAAAAACCTATAGCCGCCGCGCATTCGCCGGCCCGGCCCAACATACTCACTCCCATGGAATGGATCACTGAACCTTTCACCCACGAATTCATGCGGCGCGCGCTGGTCGGTGGCGCGTTGATTGGATTCCTTAACGGGTTTGTCGGGACATTTGTCGTGTTGCGCCGGATGGCTCTGATGGCCGACTCGCTCTCCCACTCGCTTCTGCCCGGGCTCGCGATCGGCGTGATGATCTTTGGGCTCGCCCCGCAAGGTTTGTTTATAGGCGGCCTGATCGCAGCCCTCATGGTTGCCCTGGGTGCCCAGCTCATCTCACGAAGCTCACGGCTCAAGGAGGATACCGCCCTCGCCATCCTCTACACGATGGCGTTCTCCCTCGGATTGGTTTTGCTGAGCTTTGTAAAGGTCCGGGTCTCCCTGATGCATTACCTCTTTGGGGATATTCTTGGCCTCTCGAATGTCGATTTGTGGGTGAGCTACGGGGTGGCGCTGGTCGCGATCCCTTTGCTGGCGGCCTTGCAACGACCTTACCTGATCCTGCTTTTCGAGCCTTCAATCGCCCGAAGCCAGGGAGTCAAGGTGGGCGCCCTCAACCTGCTCCTTGTTGTTGTCCTGGTAGTCACCATGATTTCCTCCGT
>JAYUPM010000436.1:0-7698 GCA_043760145.1 Spartobacteria bacterium | reverse complement strand
TCCTCGTCCTCCTCCTCGTCCTCGTCCTCGTTCTTTTTACCTCCGCCCTCCGCCCCCTCCCCCTCACGGCTTGGTGGCGATCACGTTCTCGCTGATGACGGTCTCGCTGCTTGCCAGGGGTTTATTCTCCCCCGGCTTGGCGGCGGGTGGCTTCGGTTTGACCTTCCAGAAACTTCCGGCGAACCGCGGCCAATCCGCAAGAATCTCCCGGGCCCGTTTGCTCTCTGTCGCTTCAAGATGCCGGTAGATAAGCTGCTGCAGGACAATCGTGTCTTCTTCGCTCAAGCGTTCAATCACAACAAGGCCCGCGTTGTAGAGCTCAGCAAAGCGCTCCTCCTCGTCGAGCACGAAGGCGCTGCCTCCGGTCATCCCGGCCCCGAAGTTTTTCCCGATTCGCCCCAACACCACGACAGTCCCACCAGTCATGTATTCGCATCCGTGATCGCCCACACCTTCCACCACGGCAAGCCCCCCACTGTTGCGCACCGCAAACCGTTCTCCCGCGCATCCATTGGCAAATAACGCCCCGCCGCTTGCCCCATAAAGACAGGTGTTCCCGATGATCGAATTTTCGTGGGCAACGAACTTTGCATGGGCTGGGGGGCGCACGATGATCTCGCCGCCACTCATACCTTTTCCGACATAATCATTCGCTTCGCCAGTGAGCACGAGACGGAGGCCGCTTGTGAGGAACGTGCCGAAACTCTGTCCCGCAGTGCCTTCAAGGTTCAGGGTCAACGTGCCTTCAGGGAGGCCATCCTTGCCATACTGGTAGCCGATCTCGCCACTGACTTTGGTGCCGATTGAACGGTAAGTATTCTTCACCTTGTAACTGAGCGCCATCTTCACCCCTTCAGTAATCGCATCCTTGGCGTCCTGGAGAATGATATCATCCAAGGGTCGGCCATGGAGTCCGTCGTTGCGTTCCCGTGTGCAATAACGCACCGCGCTCGGATCACTGGCAGCGACATCCACCAGGAGCTTGCTCAGGTCAATCGTGTTAGCTTTCGGATGATCCTGGATGTGGCGCTGCTTGAGGAACTCAGGGCGTCCAATCAAGTCGGTGATCGAGCGGCACCCCATGCTGGCAAGGATCTCGCGCACTTCCTGGGCAACGCCGTTGAAGAAATTCACGACGTGATCCGGCGATCCCTTGAACTTGGCGCGCAGCTTTTCGTCCTGGGTCGCGATCCCGACCGGACAAGTGTTGAGATGACATTGGCGCACGTAAACGCATCCCATGGCGATCAACGCTGTGGTCCCGAAGTTGAATTCCTCGGCCCCAAGAATCGCGGCAGTGATGATATCCCGGCCAGTCCGCATCCCGCCATCGGTGCGCAACACCACGCGGTTGCGCAGGTTGTTCATCATCAAAACCTGCTGTGTCTCCGCGACCCCAAGTTCCCATGGAGTTCCCGCGTTCTTGATCGATGAAAGTGGCGAAGCGCCCGTGCCGCCATCGTGGCCGGAAACCAGGACGATATCGGCATGGGCCTTGACAACTCCCGCAGCAACGGTGCCGACGCCGGCTTCCGCCACCAATTTCACACAGACCTTCGCGCGCGGGTTGACCTCCTTGAGATCGTGAATGAGCTGGGCAAGATCTTCGATCGAGTAAATGTCATGATGCGGCGGCGGACTGATCAGCATCACCCCGGGCACCGTGTGCCGAAGCTTGGCGATAAGCGCGCTCACTTTATGCCCCGGCAATTGTCCGCCTTCACCCGGCTTCGCTCCTTGCGCCATCTTGATTTCAATTTCCTTGGCGCTCGCCAAATACGCAGCCGTCACCCCAAAGCGTCCGCTCGCCACCTGCTTGATCGCGGAATTCGCCAGATCCCCGTTGGCCCGGCGCTTGAACCGCTCCGGATCCTCGCCACCTTCGCCGCTGTTGGATTTTCCACCGATCCGGTTCATCGCGATCGCCAGCGCTTCATGGGCTTCCGGGCTCAACGCACCCAGTGACATGCCGGCTGTCGTGAACCGGGTCCGGATATCTTCGACAGATTCCACCTCCTCAATCGGAATCGGCCCACTGGCTTTTGGCACGATCTCCAGCATGTCCTTGATGCTGATTGGCTGAAATGCCCGGACTTGTTCGACATACTTTTTGTAGTCCTCCGGACTGTTGGTCTTCACAAAACTGTGGAAGGACTGGATGACCGGCGGCGACACCGCATGCCGTTCCCCCGCCCGACGGAATCGATAATACCCGGCGTCATCAAGCTGCGGCCCCTTCTCCGTTGGGACGCCGCCAAACCCTTTGGCATGGCGGGCCAACGACTCGCGCGCGATCTCGAGAAATCCGATCCCGGCCACTTGTGAGGAGGTCCGCAGGAAACATTTGTTGATGACCGTGTCCCCGATCCCGATCGCCTCGAAAATCTGCGCCCCATGATAACTCCCAAGAACGCTGATACCCATCTTGGACATGATCTTTAGCACCCCTTCTTCAAGTGCTTTACGCAAATTCTTCGCGGCTTGCGACAATGTCAGCGCCTCCGCTTCGCTCAAAGCCGCCTCGGCCCTGGCGAGCTTATCGACGTCGGCCCCGGCTTTTACCACCGCCTGGCGCGCCACAATTTTTACCTGCTCCACGATCTCGCGTCCGGTCTCAAATGCGAGGTAAGGGCAAATCGCGCTCGCGCCGTATCCGATCAAGCAAGCGATCTGATGGACATCGCGCGCTTCCCCCGTGTCGCAAATGATTGATGCCTTCATCCGCTTCCCGGCGCGAATCAGATGATGATGCACGGCCCCGGTTGCCAATAACATCGGCACGGGCACTTGCGCATGATCCAGCGTCCGATCCGATAGAATCAATATCCGCGCCCCCTGGAGGACTGCGGTTTGCGCCTCGGCACAGATCCGATCAATGGCGCGTTCCAATCCCTCTTCGCCTTCTGCCAAAGGCCAGGTCGCGTTAATTGTGGCCGATGGAAAGCCCTTTCCTTCAAGCTCACGCAAGGCCTTCAACTCATTCTCAAAAAGGATCGGCGTCTTCAACTGAATCAGCCGGGCGTGCTCCGGCGTTTCCGCGAGAAGATTGCGCCGCCATCCCAGCACAACATTGAGCGACATGACGAGCTTCTCGCGGATCGGATCAATCGGCGGGTTGGTGACCTGCGCGAAGAGTTGCTTGAAGTAAGTGTAGAGCAACCGCGGCTGAAGCGAGAGGACGGCCAGCGGCGTGTCGTCCCCCATCGACCCAACGGCTTCCGCCCCAATGAGCGCCATCGGCTTGAGGATCATATCGAGCTCCTCCGTCGAATAACCAAAAGTGAGCTGGCGCTGGGAGTTGGTGAGCGGATCGGTCTCGGTGGATTCGCCGGGCTCGCCCGCCACAACCTCTTCGAACCGAAGCAGATTCGCCTTGAGCCATTCGCCATACGGCCTGCGTTTGGCCAACTCCGCCTTGATCTCGCTGTCGCGCATCAATCGACCTTGGGCGGTATCCACTGCAATCATTTCGCCCGGAGCCAGCCGCCCTTTTTCCAACACATGCGCATCGTCAAATTCGATGGTCCCAGATTCCGAGCCGAGGCTGACAATCCCGTCCTCGAGAACCTTGTAACGCGAAGGACGCAGCCCGTTGCGATCCAGGCACGCGCCAACTGTGATGCCGTCGGTGAACACCAGGCACGCCGGGCCGTCCCATGGCTCGTTGAAGCAGCGATGGTATTCGTAAAAGGCGCGCAGTTCCGGCGACATCCACTTGTCATTTCGCCACGCCGGCGGCACCAGCATCGTCATCGCATGAAGCACCCCGCGTCCGCTCATCACCAACGCTTCCAAGGCGTTATCGAGTTCCGCACTGTCGCTGCCTCCCGGTTGAATAATTGGTTTGAGCAAATCGATGTCCGCTCCCCAAAAATCCGCCTCCAATTCCGCTTCCCGCGCTCCCATCCAGTTCACATTCCCCCGCCGCGTGTTGATCTCGCCATTGTGCGCAAGCATCCGGAACGGCTGACCCAGCGGCCACGTCGGGAACGTGTTCGTCGAATACCGCTGGTGATAAACACAGAGCGCAGTCTCGTAATCAGGCGACTGCAAATCCTTGTAGAATTTCTCGAGCGAGGGCGACACCAACAGCCCTTTGTAATTAATCACCCGGTGGGAAAATGATGGGATGTAGAAGTGCCGGATCTGGTCGTCGGCGGCGCGCTTCTCGATTTCGTTGCGGCAGAGGAAGAGTTTGCGCTCATAATCTTCAGCCCCCAACCCGTGTGGACGCCCAATCAGGACCTGCTCGATGCGCGGCAATGTGGAGGCCGCTTTCTCCCCGAGTAATCGCGTATTGATCGGCACCTCGCGCCAGCCAAATAGAAAGAGCCCGCGCTTCTCCAGGACTTCCTCAATGATCGCCTTGGCCCGGGCTTGCGCATACGCGTTGTCGTGCGGCAAAAAGATCATGCCCACGCCCAAATCGCTTTCGTGGTAAAGCTTGTGGCCGAGCTTCGCCACTGCCGGGCCAAAGATTTTATACGGAATCTGCGTCTCCACCCCTGCCCCATCACCAGTCTTCGCATCCGCATCGACAGCGCCGCGATGAACGAGCCGGCAAAGCGATTGGAGCGCGTAACGCAATACCTGATTGGAACGTTTCCCCTCGATCTGGGCGATGAACCCGACCCCGCACGCGTCATGCTCGTGATCCGGGGAATAGAGGGAGCGGAGATGCTGAGTGCGATCGAGGATAACGTGATTCATAAAGGTGCCCGCGGAAAAATTCCGGGTGTCGAGATTAAGCCGACAATGGACAGGTTCAAGACGGTTTTTCGGTAACAAGTGAAGAGCAGTTGCTCGAAGACATCAAATGCGAGCCCTTCGTGCGCTCCATCTTTACTGAGATCATTTTTGAAAGTCACATCTCCGAGATCGACGGCAAGCTGGCCATGCTCCTCTTCATCGATGGCACCAGCGAAACCGATATCGTCCAGACCGTCCAGGAACAGCTCATCCCAAACCTCCTGCGCAACCATGGTCAGAACTCCATCGAAAAAGTCTCAACGGTCCGGATTTTGGCCCCGGTCCGCGTGATGCGCAACTACGTGCCGCCCGTCAACATGCAGGACGGATACATCCGCAAAAACTGGCCCGACGACGCGATCTACGTCGGCAAGTAGATACGTCCATAAGGTCCATCGGGTCCATAAGGTCCATCGGGTCCATCCGGCCTTTCATTTCCCCGACACATCCACCGAAACCGCTTCCTTGGTGCTGCGCGCAAAGATCCGGCCATTGGCGAGGACCGGGGTCGTCCAGCATTTGCCATCGAGAATATCCGCCCGGGCCAGTTCCTTGTAACCCTTGGGACTGGCCTCCATCAGCACAAGTTCCCCGGCATCGGAAAGCGCCACCACCTGGTCACCCGCAAGGATCACATGCCCGGGCCCGAACCCGGCCTGCTCCCACTTCACTTCGCCCGTGGCGATATCCACACATTTCACCGGGCCACTGCCGTATTCCTTGAACTGGAACATCCCATAAAGGTGGCCGTCCTTTAGCACCGGGGTGCTCCAATGATTCGCCAGCGGCTTATTGCCCTTGAGCCGGTAAAGTTCTTTCGCCGCGAACTGGAATCCGTTCTTGCTCACTTTGACCGCCCCGGCCCCCACTCCATAACCAGCGGAGCAATAGACGATGTCCCTGGAAACAATGGGCGAAGCGGCTGTCGAAGTATTGTAGTCGAACGCATAGCGCCAGAGCTCTTTGCCAGTCTTCGGTTCCACCGCGAGCAGGCCCGACTGGACGAAGAAAATCACCTGTCGCTGCCCAAGAATGGTTGCTGCCACGGGGGTGGCGTGGGTCATTTTCTCATCGAAAGCTTTCCACGCAACAGCGCCGTCCTTCGGGTTGATCGCAAGAATCGATTGCCCGGGCCCGCCGCCCGCAACATAGATCAGTCCGCCTTCCAGAAGCGGCGACGAGGCATTCTGCCACTGGATGTTGCGGCCCGCATGTTCCTTGATCAAATCCCGGCTCCAAACGGGTTTCCCGGTCGCGGCATTGAAGCAAGAGAGACCCAATTGCGATGAAAACGCGTAAACCTGTGTTGCGTCGGCGGCCGGAGTCGAGCGCGGGCCATCGCCACCTTTGTTATCCGAGGTGCCGGAATCCCCGCCGCCATCGTATTTGGAAAAAGTCAGGGGAGCGAACCAAAGCTCTTTTCCAGTGTTGGCATCGAGTGCAACCACGCTCTCCTGTTTGGCGCCTTCAGCCTCTTTTAATGCGAGCGTAAAGGCGCGGCCGCCAGCCACCACAAACGAACTGAAGCCCCCTTCGCTGGGCACCTTCCAAAGTTCTTTGGGGACGCTGGCCCATGGCTTGCCAATCTTCTCAAGGGTCGTGCCGTTGGACGCGACTCCACGGTATTGCGGCCAATCGGCAGCATCCGCCGGGATCGTGGCAAGGGTCAGTAGAGCGGGCAATAAAGCGCGGGGGATGTTCATGGATTATTTGGTGGTTATGAAAGTGAGGGCGAGGTCATCAAAACGAATCGGCGTTCCCGAATAGGGGCTCCCCCAGATGCCGGCACGCCCAGGAGGGAGCTCTTCTTTTTCTTCGAGAGAAATGGTCCACGCCACCGGTTCCGGGGCGTCGGCCAGCCATGCTTTGCCTTCCACGATGAGAACGCCCCCGGCGCCTTCACTCACCTGGACCCGCAGCTTCGTCCAGGCCCCGGAGGTCCAATCAAACGGCACGCTGCTTTTGGCCTCATCGCCCTTGAAAATCTCGAGCGCCTTTTTTGCTGGGCTCATCTGCAAACGATACCCCCCCACCCCATTGAGGCTGATTCCAAAGCTCGGAAATTTACGTCCCTGTTTGGTCCCAAAGAATCGCGCGCTCGCACTGGCCCCGACCTTCTGGGCAGGCCCGAAGAGAAGGCCAAACGTGTCCAATGGTGAGCCCGGCAGTTCGAGGAATTTGTTGGTGCCCTCCTCTTTAACCTCAAACCCGCCGGACATGATCAAAAATTCCTTGAGCGTCTTATCGCCCCCCTCGAAGTTGTTTGTATAAAGCGGTTTAAGTTCGGGTTCTGCGGCGGCGACGCAATGCATCCCCGTGGTGAGCAAAGCCAGCGCGATCAAGAGTAGAAGTTTCATCAGCAGGACCCGGGAGACGGAAAGCAAAACGGGCAGCGGTGTCGAGCAGACTTTTCTCCAACCCAAATCATCCTGAGCGCACGGCGCCCAATCCCATGAAACGCCTTCCCGCGCCGTCCAGTTCCCGATTTTGCCCGTCCCGAAAACATGCCTCCCCGAGTGCCTCCCCACGATAGAGTGCCAGGCTCTTTATCGCGCCATTCGAGCCAGGCTCTTTATTGTCTTCTTTCGGTATTACCTCTCGGCAGGTTACCGCCTCGGCCTGATCCGAATCTGAAGCTGGCGCGCAAGCATCCAGCGCACGGCAAACATGTCGAGAGTTGCTTTTATAGCTCGGTTGCCAAACCCGTATTTGCTCACCCCCGACACCCGGGGACGATGGTGCACCGGAATCTCCACCAGCTTGTAACCCATTCCTTTCACCAAGGCCGGGATAAAGCGGTGCATCCCGTAAAACGGGACCAATGCTTCCCGGCATTCCCGTCGCATCGCCTTGAGCGTGCATCCAGTATCGCGCACGCCATCCCGCGTAAAACGACTCCGGACGTAATTAGCCACCTTGCTGGTGAGCCGTTTGGAAAAGGTATCCTTG
>JAYUPM010000435.1:0-3001 GCA_043760145.1 Spartobacteria bacterium | reverse complement strand
GACACGGCAGACTTGGAAGTCTGCGCTACGTTCCTGCCACGACGCCCAAAGATGGAGGTAATGCTTTCGTCATTTCGAATCCTTAAAGGCATTGGGCTGAAGCCGGAACTACAAACTGCCACGAATGCGGAGGTCGGAGAGCAGTTCGTCGTGGCGGTCGTGGTGGTAGTGATGGCTGATTAAACCCAGCGCCCGGGCGGTCTCGATGTTTGGCAGCAGGTCGTCGATGAAATAGGTCGTCTCCGGCTCGATCTGTAATTGGCGGCAAGCGATCTCGAATATCTCCCGGCCCGGTTTGGATGCCTTCACTTCGTAGCTATAAACGCCTCCGCTAAATCGCTGGAAGAATTCGTATCGGCGAAAAATATAATCCCGGTGGATGTCGCTGGTGTTGCTTAAAAGGAAAAGCGGGAACTCGCTGGCGAGCGCGTCCAGCAAGGCGATCATTGGCGCATTCGGCTCGAAGATATCTTCCCACGCGGCGATAAACTCGGGCTCCGAGCCGGTGAACCCGATCACGTCAAATGCGCCGCGCAGAAAGCTGGCGCGATCGATCTGGCCATCTTCGTATGCGATTTTCACCCGCTCAACGGCAGCAAGCACTTCGACCGGGTCATTCACTTTGCTCTTGGCCGCGAGCGCCTTGAGGGCGAGCGAAAAATCGAATCGCAGCAGGACGTTGCCGATATCGAAAAGAAATGCGCGGATGGGAAGCATGAGGGTTTTAAGAACGAGAACGAGGACGATTTTTAGGAGGATACGAAATCAGCAATTCTCAACGCGGCATCGGGACGGCTGAGGCGGCCGATGTTTTCCTCCCAAGCCCGCCATTCCTGGGCCCCATCGGCAAAGAGACGCGCGGTCTTATCCGCCAAAGCCTTTGGAGTCGTGCATATCGCCCCGCATTGATTGGTCACCATGAGCCGCGCATTCCCTTCCTCCTGGCCCGGCACCACATGGGTAATCAACATCGGGGTCCGCGCGGCGATGGCCTCCTGCACCGCAGCGCCCCCAGCCTTCCCAATTAGCAAATGATGGCTCATCAGCAGGTGCGGCATCTGATCGGTCCAACCAAAGATTTCAATGGGGCGCCCGGCAGCGGCCGCTTCAATTTTGGCGCGCAAGATTTCGTCGCGTCCGACAGTGACGGTGAGCGCAATCCCCTCCAGGGCGAGCAACTCGGAGACGATCGCAGGCGCCATCGATTTGCCCGCATTGATCATGAAAAGGACCCGCGCTTTTCCCGGCTCCGGGTAAGGGCGGGGCGACCTTTCCTTCGCGAATATTGGGGGGACAGGGAAACCGAGGACGTGTAATTTTTCGGCCGGGACACCGGCAGCAGACATCACGCTGGCGGTATCCTGGTTGGCGACCAGGAAGGTATCGCTGGCGCATTTGAACCAGACGCTGTTCACCGTGATCGAATCGGTCACCACGGTGTGCGTGGAAAAAGGCCGGGGCGTTTTTGCAAAGAGCCGGTCGAGCATATAGCCGTAAACCGGGTAAACGGAGATGATGGCGTCCGGTTTATGCTCGGCAATGACTTTGCCCAAGGCGACCTGGACCTTGCCCAGAAACGGAAGGCTCCATGGGACAATCGGGAGCCGATCGATAAGCCAAAATATCGCGGCCCAGACGAGGGGCGCGCGGTTAATGAGTTCGATGTAAGCTTTCCGGCTCGGGTCGTAAGTGGGGTCGCCAGAGAGGGCAAATGCATCGATGATCTTGGACTCCTTGCCCATTTGGGAGAAAGCGGCGTGGAGTCCGCGAGCGGCGGCGTTATGGCCCTCTCCGTATCCGGCGGTGAGAATAAGAATCATCACCGTAGATGAACCACGAATGAACACGAATGGACACGAATAACGCAGGGGACGAGTTTCCGCTTTGCAGTTTAGCGGGGCGCATTTAGATTTCGCGCAACCCTCCACAGCCCCCAGCCATGAAAAAGTCAGCCTTCACTCTCATCGAACTACTTGTCGTCATTGCGATCATCGCGGTCCTGGCGGGAATCGCGCTCCCTGTTTTCATCAAGGCCCAGGAAACGGGACGGGCAACCAAATGCCTGGCCAATATCCGGCAGGTGGGGATCGGGTTCCAAACTTATCTCAACGATAACGATGACCAGATGTTTTCACTCACTGGCGGGGCATGGCCCCTCGCCATTCATGACAAATACGTGCCGGACTGGAATGCATTCCGTTCCCCCTTTGATATAACCAGCTCCCTCCGGCCCGACCGCCAACAAGCCCCCAATGTTCCGGTGAGTTACGGCCTCAATAGCAATTTGTTCGGCATCAATGCCTCGAAGTATGTCGCCTCCTCCCAATTGATCATGCTCGCGCCATCCATGCAGTCCGGGAAGGAAGTCAGATTTGTCGGAACCTCAGAAACGAATGTGGAGCTTAAGATGCCGGGGGGTATTCAGAGCAAACAGGGAACACATGCCGGACGGGGTCGGATCAATATCGCGTTTGCGGATTTTCATGTGGCTAGCCTCCCATGGCAGGAGTTTGCAGAGATTTCCAGCGAGGCGGGTCGGCGCCGGTGGTTACCATTCGATCCGCCAAAATAAGGCCGGTGCCTTCGGCTAAAGCGGGACGCGCCACATCGTCTTTTGGATGTTCCTCGGAAAAGTGTTCCCGCGCATTTAGCGCAGGGTTTGTAGTTCCGCATTTATGCGGCAATGGCGCATTCCCACACTTCTTCATTTTTCATTCTGACTATTGACTTCGCCTCCCCGGACCGACTGAAGCCCAATGCCTGAGGATTCGAGATGACGAAAGCATTACCTCCATCTTTAAAGCGAATAGACCCAAATGATTAAAACCCGGAGGAGAATGAAACCCCGAATTAACGCGAATTAACGCGAATAAGAAAAAGACAGGACAAACTCCGGTCTCCTTTCCCCCATTAGCGTTCATTCGCGTCCATTCGCGGTTCCAAACTTCCCCCGCCTTCATTCGTGTTAATTCGTGGTTTGGCAACCGAACCCCGCACCAGG
>JAYUPM010000434.1:0-3006 GCA_043760145.1 Spartobacteria bacterium | reverse complement strand
TTCATAAAAACCGCTGCCCCTGCATTCGGCTAAAGCTGGACCCTGCGAAAGAGCTGATCCAGCGGCAGGCTCAGCCCAATGTAAAATTCCCCGAAATCCCCATAATTCACGGTGACCGGGTCAAAGCGCATCTCGTAGACGATCGCCTTGATGTCGAATGTGTCATGGGCAAAAAGTGTGACGCCCCATTCCGCGTCATCGAGGCCGGTCGAGCCGGTAATGAGCTGGAGGATTTTCCCGTGATATTTCCTGCCGACCCTGGCGTGGCCGCTCATCAATTGTTTGCGCTCTTCAAATGATAGCCCATACCAATTCTGCCCGAGCACCCGCCGTTTCCCCATCGGGTAAAAGCAAAACACCTCCCAAACCGGGAGCACAGGGTATAGCTTATCCTTCCGGTATTTGGCCATCCGCGCACTGAACTCCCCGAGCGCCTTGTCGAATTCCGGGGTGCCGGGAACCAATTTATCTTCGCGTTCAAGGGTCTTGGAATACTCGGCATCGGTGGTGGTGTATTCGCTCTCCTCGGTCATGGAGAGGTAAGTGTAAACGGCCGTGAGCACGTCGGGTCCGAGCGAAAGGGTGAGCCGTTTTTCGATCGCATTGGCAACATGAAGGTCGGGCGTCAGCAGCATGAACCCGATATCCGCCTTTGGGGAAACCATGCTGAAGATGAGCAACTGAGTCGTCTCCATCTCGCGGATTTCGGCAACCAGCTCCGTGAAACTGGTCTTCGCCTCGCGCTGTTCATCGGGAGTGAGCAAAGCCCATTGGCCGTGTTCGATTTTGTAAAAAATATGGAGCACGTGCCAGCCCTGACTGGGCACAACGGGAGCGGGATTCGAATCGGTCATGGGATCGAGACCATCGGGAGGCAGGCCGTGGCGGTCAAGCCCTCGGAAGAATGGGACCAATGGGACCAATAGGACAAATGGCGCGATGCGCTCATCGCCGGATCTCCTAACAAAACAGCGTCTCGTGATAGCGAAGATATAGTCGGCCTTTATGGGTATCCCTTTAGCGCCTTCCTGAGTTTGTAGTTCCGCATTTATGCGGCAAGGGCGCAGTGGATCATTTCATCCTTCATAATTCATCCTTTCCTCCCACGGGGCAGATTTGGAAACCCGCGATACAGCAGACTTGGAAGTCTGCGCTACGTTCTGCCACGACCATCACGTTGAAGAGCACGCTAAACAGATACGGGACGTCGCTGCCACGATCAGAGGAGGCGGGGCTCGGGTTCCGGCGCGCGGGATGCAACGAACTGCGCGGTCAACGCCTGCAGCTGGCTGGCGCTGTATTGTTTGCGGACCTGCTCGATCGCGGCCGTCGCCATCTCGTCGCAACGCTCGTTCCCCTCGTGCCCGGAATGGCCGCGCAACCATTTCCATTCCACCTTGTGCCGGCTCGCGGCCGCATCGAGCGCTTTCCACAAATCAACGTTCTTGACCGGCTGCTTTTGCGAGGTCACCCATGCGCGCGCCTTCCAACTTTTCATCCATTTAGTGATCCCGTCCCTCACATAATTGGAGTCGGTAAAAAGCTCGACCTCGCACGCCACATTGAGCGCTTCAAGCGCCCGGATCGCGGCCAGCAATTCCATCCGATTATTTGTGGTGGCCGGTTCGCCGCCACTCAGCTCCTTGACCCGGCCCCCGCATTCAAGCACGGCCGCCCATCCGCCCGGGCCCGGATTCCCGGCGCACCCGCCATCGGTATGAATGACAACTTTCTTCACCCGATCCGGACTGCGTGTTTCTTATCGAGCCGCAAGACCTCGCCCGTTTTGAGCGGAATCGTTGCCTTGAGATCGGTTACCTTTTCGCCCTGCCACTGGACGCTCCCCTGCTCCACCAGGCGGCGCGCGTCACTGCGCGATTTGGTCACGTTAAAACCCTGGGCGAACGCAGCGACAATGACTGAGAGAATATCGGGCTCGACGCCCGCGAACTGGACGGCGGGGAGCTCCACTTTATCGAGGTCGCGTTTGCTGAAGCGCGTGTTGAAAGCTTCGAGCGCATGGGTGGCGGCCTCGGTGCAATGATAACGTTCCACCAACCGGAACCCGAGCTGCTTCTTGGCCTCCATCGGATGAATGGCGGGGAGTTCTTCCCCCAGCAGCAGCAGATAATAGCGCGCCATCAGTGTGTCGCTGATGCTCATCAGTTTGCCAAACATCTCGCCCGGCTCCTCGCTTACCCCCACATAATTGTCGAGGCTCTTGGACATCTTCTGGACTCCATCGAGCCCTTCCAGCAGCGGCATCAGAAAAACCACCTGCTCGGGCTGTTTCTCCTCCCGCTGCAGATCGCGCCCGACCAAAATATTGAAAAGCTGATCGGTCCCGCCCAGCTCCACGTCGGCTTTGATCATGACCGAATCCCACCCTTGCATGATTGGGTATTGGATTTCGTGAAGATGCACCGGTTCGCCGCGATCCACGCGTCCCTTGAAATCCTCGCGTTGAAGCATTTGCTGGAGAGTGACCCGGCCATTGAGCTTCATCACCTGCTCGAAGGTCATCATCTCAAACCATTGCCCGTTGAAAATCGTCTTGGTGCGGGCGGGATCAAGTATCTTGAAAGCCTGTTGCTGAAAGCTCCGGGCGTTAGTCATGACCTGGTCGTGCGAAAGCTGGAGCCGGGTCTTGGATCGCCCCGACGGATCGCCAATCATGGCCGTGAAATCGCCGATGATAAGGATTGCCTGGTGGCCCAGGTCCTGGAACTGCCGCAACTTTTGAAGCGCAACCGTAAAGCCGAGATGGATGTCCGGCGCAGTCGGATCCACCCCCAGCTTCACGTTGAGCGGCCGACCCAGGCGCAGCTTCGCGAGAAGCTCCGCTTCGCTGATAATTTGCGCCGCCCCACGTTTGAGGAGGTCGAACTGCTTTTCCGGTGATTCCATTGATTCCGTTAAGGGATAATGGAAACCGGGCCGTGTCGTCTAGGACAGAGGTCAGAGGTCAGAGGACAGAGCAGGGCTTTTCGTTTGAATACTGGATAG
>JAYUPM010000433.1:0-7726 GCA_043760145.1 Spartobacteria bacterium | reverse complement strand
CGGGAGAAACGATTCATTAAACCATGCATCGAATTTATCTCGGCCATTCCATCGGTCGTGTTCGGATTTTTTGGAGTGGTTGTGCTTGGGCAGGCGCTGCGTGCGATCTCTCAATTTACCTGGCTTGAGTGGGTGCCCGGTTTTCCAATGAGCGAACGGCTCAACTCTCTGACGGCCGGTTGCCTGCTGGCATTGATGGCGATTCCGACGATTTTTTCCCTTGCCGAAGACGCGCTTAATAATGTCCCCCGCCATTTTAAGGAGGCTTCGTATGCGCTCGGGGCGACCCGGTTTCAAACGATCATAAAAATCCTGATCCCCGCGTCGCTTTCGGGAATGATATCCGCCGTTCTGCTCGGATTTGGGCGTGTGGTGGGCGAGACCATGGTGGTCTTGTTATGCGCGGGCAATCGGATCGAGATTCCTGATTTTACCGAAGGCCTCGGGGCGTTTTTCCAACCGGTCCACACCATGACCGGTATCATTGCCCAGGAAATGGGGGAAGTGGTCCCGGGGAGCATTCATTATCGGGCCCTGTTCATGGTTGGGATCGTCCTTTTTATTCTAGCGCTCGGGATCAACTTCCTCGCCCAGCGCATCGTGCATCGTTACAGGATATCCATCGGATGAGGCCAAACCCTTTTCTTCATCGCCCATCCAGGGCCCGGTTTGCCGAACGATTCGCCTTCGGGCTATTTCGTTCTTCGACCTACTTCATACTTGCCTGCGCGGCGATGATCTTTGGAGTCATCGTATTCAAGGGAGCCGGGACCGTGTTTCAGGCAGCCCCGCCCTTTGTAAACTGGAGCTTTCTGACCCAATCCCCGGAAACGCTTTTCGTTTTTGAGTTTGAAGGAAAGAAATGGGAACTCGGCGACAAAGCGTTCCGGGAATTCAAGAGGAGCCGGGGTTTGGAGGAAATCCCTGCGGAAAGTTACGCCCACAGCGGCGGCGGAATCTGGCCATGTATCGTCGGGACGTTTTGGCTGGTGGTTGGATCCATGACAATCGCGCTCTGCATCGGTGTTTGCAGCGCCATTTTCCTCAGCGAATACAGCCGGGCCGGGCCCCTGGTGAATTTCATCCGGCTTGCGATTCTTAACCTGGCTGGTGTCCCCTCCATCGTGTTCGGATTATTCGGTCTTGGATTGTTTGTCCACTTCATGCCAGTCATCGCTTCCTTTGACGATCCGGTGGCGCCAAGCATCGCCATGGGGTGGGGCCGGTGGCTCAATTTTTCGGGCTGGGGCGTCTGCCTTGCCTCCGGCTGGTTTACCCTCGCATTCATGGCCCTGCCTGTGGTCATCACCGCAAGCGAGGAATCGCTTAAGGCGGTTCCCCAGGGATTCCGTGAAGGTTCTCTGGCGCTCGGGGCGACCAAATGGCAGGCGATCCGCACCAATGTTCTGCCTTACGCGATGCCCGGAATGTTGACCTCGTCAATTTTGGGGATTGCCCGCGTGGCAGGGGAAACCGCGCCGATTATGTTCACGGCTGCTTACGTGATGCGCGACCAGGTCAAGGGCGGGGGTCTCTTTGATTTCCTTGGACAGGGAGTGATGGCTTTGCCTTATCACATCTATGTTGTCAGCTCGAAGATCCCGCAAAACGCTTACACCGAGCGGGTCCAATATGGGGCTGCGCTGGTGTTTCTCCTCCTTGTCACATCCATTGCGTTGACCTCTATTTTCCTTCGGATTCACATGAGAAACCGCTACCGCTGGTAAATTGATGATCGCGACACTCGAGCCTCGTATGAATTCCATTTCGCAAGCAGCCCCCGGTCCCCAGCAAACGACAGGGGAGGATGAGGCACCCGAGCCGATGATTGAAGTGGAGGACCTTAATTTTTTCTACGGGGCCGCGCAGGCCCTTTATGAGGTCAACCTTCGGGTCCCTGCCAACCAGGTGACGGCATTCATCGGGCCGTCGGGCTGCGGAAAATCCACTTTGTTGCGCTGCTTCAACCGGATGAACGATTTGATCGATGGGACACGAATCGGGAAGGGGAGTATCCGGATTCATGGGGTGGATATTAACTCGCCGGAAGTGGATACAATTGCGCTGCGCCGCCAGATCGGGATGGTGTTCCAGAAATCCAATCCCTTCCCGAAATCGATCTATGAGAACATCGCATACGGGCTGCAGATCCAGGGAATCCGGGACCGGCAACGCCTCGATGAAGTGGTGGAGAAAAGTCTTCGTGGGGCGGCGTTATGGGATGAGGTGAAGGACCGCTTGCACACGAGTGCGCTGGGGCTTTCCGGGGGCCAGCAACAACGTGTCTGTATCGCCCGCGCCATTGCCGTGGAGCCCAGCATTATTTTAATGGATGAACCGTGCTCGGCTCTGGATCCGATCGCCACCGCGAAAGTCGAGGACCTGATCCACGAATTAACTAAAAACTACACGATCGTTATCGTCACCCATAACATGCAGCAAGCCGGACGCTGCTCGGATTCCACCGCTTTCTTTTACCTGGGCCGATTGATCGAGTTCGGAAAGACAGAGAAGATTTTTACCAACCCCGCCCAGAAACAGACTGAGGATTACATCAGTGGCCGGTTTGGCTGAGTGATTTCGCGGGAGAGAATTAAATGGAAATAGCAATATGAGTCATTTTTGGGAACGTCAATTAACTGAGATACGCGAGCAACTTCTGTTGATGTGCGGGCTGACTGAACGCAGCCTTTCCATGGCGATGCGCGGATTGGTGGAACGCGACGACAAGCTCTGTGATGGGGTGGAAGCGGATGACACGCAGATAGATCAACTTGAAGTGCATATTGACGAGATGGTGATCACTTACATGGCGACCCATGGGCCTGTGGCCAAGGATTGCCGATTCATGCTCGCGGCCTCGAAGATTTCCAGCAACCTTGAGCGGATCGCGGACCAGGCCACAAAAATCGCGCGGCACGGCAAGGAACTCAACAAGGAGCCGTTGCTCAAGCCGCTCATCGACATCCCGTTGATGGCCGACACGGCGCTGCAGATGTTACGGGACAGCATGACCGCTTACATTGAGTCCAAGCCGGATTTGGCGATCCAGATCATTGCCCGGGATAAGAGTGTCAACGACATTTACAAGCAACTCGCCCGGGAGTTGACCAGTTACATGATCGAAGATCCCAAGACGATCACCAGGGCGTTGAGTCTGCTCACCATCGCCAAAGCGCTGGAACGGGTTGCCGATCACGTCACCAATATCGCCGAGGTGGTTTTTTACCTGTATCGGGGCGAGGACATCCGCCATGACCGCAGCCGGAAACCGCTGGTTTGACCCCGGGGCGAGGCGTCTCGAAAGCGAGCATGAGCGGATTTCTGACCATTGGGCATCGCGGGGCGCGTGGGTTTGAACCGGAAAATACTTTGCGCTCGATACGGCGCGCGTTTGAGCTGGGAGCGGATGGTGTTGAGATCGATGTTTGGCGCGTGGAGAATGAGTTGATTGTCATTCATGACAGCACCTTGGAGAGGACAACCAATGGCTCCGGCTCGATACTCAAAAAAACATTGGCGGAATTGCGCGCCCTTGATGCCGGCCACGGCGAACAGATTCCCACTTTGCGGGAAGTCTTTGAGACAGTCGCCGGCTGCGGTCTTATCAACATTGAACTCAAGGGAACCGGGACCGCGGAACTGGTCCGGAGTTTGATCGAGGAGTTTGTCCAGAAAGGCTCGGATTTTCGCGATTTCCTTGTCTCTTCCTTTCACCGGAGGGAATTGGCAACACTGCGCGAGAGCACCATTCGCATTGGAGTGCTTTGTGTGCGGCCCACCCCTCTCTATCACGTTTACGCGCGCAAGCTCCGGGCCACTTCGATTCATCCGGCAGCCCGCCATACGACCAGGCGGTTTGTCGAGGGAGCCCACCGCCGGGGGTTTCAAGTCTTTCCGTATACGGTAAATACTCCGGCGGAAATTGCGCGCATGCGGCAACTGGCGGTGGACGGAGTATTCACGGATTATCCGGATCGGGTGATTTGCGGGAGTGATGCCGGGGATGCGTGATTACTGCGCGCTGATTCCGCTCAGCCCAGAATATTTTTGAGCGCGGGTTGAAGTTCTGCGAATTGGAATCCGAATCCATGGGCGATGGCGACGGCGGGGACAACGCGCTTGCTGTCGAGTAGCTCATGCCGAAAATCTCCCATCACGCGGAGGGCGAAGGCGGGAACGTGAAGGAGGGCCGGTCGATGAAGAACGCGGGCGAGTGTGGCTGTGAATTCCCGGTTTCGGACGGGCCATGGGGAAGCCGCGTTAAGTGGTCCGGCAACATCAAGATTCTCAATCGCAAAAAGCGCCAGGCGCGCCTGGTCCTCAATATGAATCCACGACATCCACTGCTTGCCTCCGCCAATGCGTCCGCCAAGCCCGGCTCGGAAAATGGGCGCCATCATTTTGAGCGCCCCACCGCCTTTGCCGAGGACCAGCGAGGTTCGGAGCAGCACGGTGCGTGTCCCGATCGCTTTGAGTGCCTCCGCTTCCCAGGACGCAGTCGTTTCCGAAAGAAAACCGGTCCCCGGGCTGGCCGTCTCGGAGATTTCGCTCTCCCCAACATTGCCGTAAAAGCCAATCGCCGAGCCGCACACAAAGACTTCCGGGGGACGGGCGGCGCGGTTGATGGCTTCCACTAAATGACGCGTTCCTTTTATGCGGCTCTCGAGAATGCGCTGCTTTTTCCGGGCCGTCCACAGACCGAGAACCGGCTCGCCTGCGAGATGGAGCAGGGCCTCGCATCCTTCGATATTGAGCGGCTTTTCAAGCGAGTAGAGTCGCATTTCGCAGCCCGCAATCGGATTTGGACTTCTGGAAAAAGCGATGACTTCGTGGCCGCGTCGCAATGCCAGATCGATGACGCGCCGTCCGATGAAACCGGTGGCTCCAGTGATGCCAATATTCATGCGATTCGACAGGCGCCAGGATGCCGATCCACCGGGCCCGGGTTAATCGAATTTTCCATGCAACCAGCGATAGGGGAATTTGGTTCCCGGACAATCGGTTGGCCACCGGGGCGGGTTGATTTCACGGTGTGCTTTGACGATGGCAAATTTGTGGTCAATCTTTCCGACTCGCAACCGGAGGTATCGGGTGAGTTCCTCCAGCGCTTCGAGTTGGCGGGCCGTTGGTTTGCCCTGGTTGAAATCGCCAACAAGGCAAATTCCGAGCGCGATGTTGTTTAGGTAGTCGCTATGCACATGGCCGCCGTTGACCTGGTTCTTCCAGCGGTTCCCAATCTCAACCTCCCCGTCCCCGGATGATTTTCCATTCCCAATCACGAAATGATAGGCGAGGCCATTGGGCATTTTGCGGACCCGCAGATGATAGTATTCAAAAGCCTTCGCGTTGCCCTGCCGGGTCCCGCTGTTATGGATAACAATATATCGCCACCGCCGTTTCTGCACGGGTGCCTGGTCGATTTTCTGGCGCACTGACTTGGATAGATATTTCCATCGCGTAAACCATCCGGCGGGCGGCGCTGGTTGACTCCCTCGTTCTTCTTCGTAGCCCGATTTTTCAATTGTAACCGGGGCGGCGGGAATCGGTGGCGGGACCTGCCGGAGTGGCGGGGCGTTGATTGCGGGTGTGGCCGCCGCTGGTGTCGCAGGTTTTGGCGTCGCAGGTTTTATTGCTGGCGTTGAGGGATTGGCATGCGTCGCCCGCAGCGGCGTGGTCGCGGGCTTTGTATCTTGTGGCACTTTAACCGGCTTCGGGGTCGCAGATGTTCCCCGTCCAGGCGTTGCCTTGGGCAACTCGGGTTTCGGCGTTGATGGACGTGGCGTCGCAGCGGGGGGAGTTGCGGGGACAGGCGTGGTCGGAAGCGGGGTGGTGGAACTCGGAGTCGCGGGCCGTGGTGTCGTGGTGGCTGGTGTCGCCGCTCCTTTTGGCTTCGGCTTGGGCGCAGGGGATGAATTGGGCTTTGGCGTTATCGGAACGGTGCGGATTTCTTCGCGCGCCCGTAAAAATGCCCGTCGTTTTTCTTCCTCGGACATCGGGGTAGGTTGTTGGGCCAGGGCGGCTCCTGCTTTCACAAGGAAGATGGCGGCAAACAGCATTCGGGTGGAGAACACGCGGCGAATGCTATCAGAGCACTTCCGCGCTTCAAGTGAGACGCCTAAAGAAATATTTGGGCCCATCCCGATGCCGCCCGGAGTCTGATTATTGGTAAAGGACTCGCTTGGAAACCCGCGGATTCAAGGCTATCAATGAACCATGAAGCTATTTTTCCTGCCGCCCAGTCCCCTCACAATGATCCACGGGAGAAACTCGTGCGTGGCCGGGTGATCCGTTAAATCCGTTAAGTATCCATCCTATTCCCATTCCCCATGACTGCCCCTATTCTGCCCCGCGTTCGGGTTAAGGTCTGCGGAGTTACCAATTTGGAGGACGCCCGCATGGCCATTGCATTCGGCGCGGATGCGATCGGATTCAATTTTTTCCCGGGATCGAAACGTTACATCTCCATGGAAGAGAATGCGGGCTGGATGATGGAATTGCCAGCGATGGTGAGCCGGGTGGCAGTCCTCGTTAACGCATCAATGGCCGAGGCAACCCGGATTGCGCAGCATCCTGCCATTGATTGCGTCCAGTTCCATGGCGACGAAGATGCTTCCTATTGCGCGCAGTTCGCCCGGCTGGGTCATCCATTCATCAAGGCGCTCCGGTTAAAAGACGAGGCCGTGATCGCGAGTGCCGCATCGTATTCGACCCGGAATGTTCTTGTGGATGCATTTGTCCCCGGGGCGTTTGGCGGAACGGGAGCCAGTGTGGATATGACACTTGCGACCCAACTCGTTGCCGAGCATCCGGGCTTGTCTGTGATCCTCGCCGGCGGCTTGAATTCCAGCAACGTGAACGGTGCAATTCGCTCCGTCAGACCGTATGCGTTGGACGTTGCAACTGGAGTTGAGAGCTATCCGGGAAAAAAAAATGCAGAATATTTGGAGGCATTTTTTCGGGCGGCCCATCTGGGAATTGGGTGATCTCCGGGCGTAGCGATGTCTTGGGAAGTGGCTCTGGTACAAGTTTTGGACGCATTTCTCTCTTTTTTTGTCCGTCTCCGAAAATAAAATCGCCATCAGTGTGCCATAAGATTTTTAACAATCTTCGAAGGAAATTTCGTGACGAAAGGTGGGGCTGGCAGGCATCGTGCTTTTTCTCAGACCTATTCAGCACCAAACAAGCTCTCAACCTAAAGCTCCCAACCATGGCTAATATCTCCACCTCGCTTTGCGCCTTGAGCGTGATTCTTATCGGCTCAGTGACCGCTCAGGAACCGGCACCCCTCGCGCCGCCCATTACCGCCCCAGTCGCGCCAGCTGCCCCGCCGCCCGCGGTCCTGATTCCGACGCCCATCGATCCTCCAATTGCGGTGCCGGGCGCCCCCGCAACTCCCGGCGCACCTGCTGCAATTCCATCGGCAATTCCGGACGCTGGAGCGGTCCCGGCCTCAACGGGCCCGTTGCCCGGTGCAAAACGGTTGAACGAATTTCAAGGTGATGAAATTGGATTAGTGCTCAGGACATTGGCGCGGCAGGCAGGAGTCACGTTGATCGTCAGCGACCTGGTGGTGGCTACGCCAGGAAGTGTTGTTTCAGCGCGAATCGAAAACAAGACTCCGCTCGAAGCCCTTCAGATTATCGTGGACTCCAAGGGGTTGATCATGGATCAAAAGGACAACGTATACATGGTCAAAGCCAAGGCCGAGAAAGCCACGGAACCA
>JAYUPM010000432.1:0-7726 GCA_043760145.1 Spartobacteria bacterium | reverse complement strand
CGTTGGCCGAATTTTTCCAATCCGTCCAATTGGAGGAGGCTGCAGCTGGATTGATTGCGCTGGCATTCAAGCGCGCAATGGCAAGATCGACTCCGGCTTCGCTGGCGAGGCGCGCTTCCTGCCAGCCAGCGGTCTGGACACTCACATGATATCCGGGCAAAACCACCGCCAGAACCCCGGCGGCAGTTAAAGAAATTACGACGACTGTAACAATCGCCATGATTGCCACGGAACCGTTGCGTGATTGAAATTGGAGAGCCTTTGTCGTCAGCCTTGAAGAACAATCAATGTGTTTCATAATTAATCGGTTCGGGGGTTTCGGAGCATCACTCGATCAGAGCTGGTGATTCGCGCCGGGCTGCGCGTTTTTAAATTACTAAAAGTCGGAATGAACCATGTATTAATGGTGAAAGTGTTATACTCGAACGCCTTGATATCCAAATCAATCAGGTCACACTGGTCGGCGATCACCCGGTCAACTCCCGCTTCCCGGCGGATAACGCATTCAGACCGGTAACTGGCGTCATATTGCCTTCGATACTGCACGGTTATATCTGCAACTGGACCCGCGACTGTTCCGTATCTCACCGAGGATCCCGTGCTGATCAATGTCGTTAGTTGCCTATACGTTGCCGCGGCAGGATCGTTACTCAAGTAATAGGCGGGAATTGTCAGGGTAAGATAGGTGCTTGGCAGCGTCGCAGAGTTCGGCTGCAGGGTCACCGCGTTGAATGTTCCGTCTATCACGCTCATTTCTTCCAACCCACCAAACGAGAGTTTGGCATAGGTATTTGCCGCGGCTCCGGGATCGGACCCCGGGGCGGTGGTTACTCCAACCTTCACCGATCGGCGCAAGTCCATCGCAACGCTGTCGATGATCCGAATCTGGGCCGATTGCGCCCGGGAATACAACTCGGTTGCCCTGAATGTTTTCGTAAGACTGATCGTCGATAGAAGCAAGGCGGCAAGGACGATGGAACTGGCCCCCATCGCCACCAGTAACTCCGACAGCGTGAATGCGTTCCGGTTCATTGGTTTAAAACACTCTTAAGTCCCGCAGTGTGGCTGCGGCCGGCCATGCCTTACACAAACCGGTTCCGGCCCCGGAGGCGCGGGTGTCGCCCCAGGAAGAGGCCCCGGAGTCGAAGGCGCTGGTGTGGCAGACGGCGGGGTCGAAGCGGGTGGCGGCGTGGATGAAGAGGGAGTTCCCACTGTTCCTTCGGTCTCCGCAGTCCGACTGATTCCATCAAAACTGATCCCGCCCTTGCCGAGGATCGTGGAAAACTCGCGGCGATGGGTGCCAGTGCGGTCTGTCCAGAAAACCTGTAAAAAAGCTCTGACCTGCGATTGAGAACCAAGATCCAAGGTTGCACTGGATGTCGCCGCGCCGCCGCGGCGCGTTACGGAAAAGACGGAGGTCCCGTCGGAGGATGTGAGCCTGACCGTTTCAGTCAGGCTTCTAACGCCGCGCAGGTCGGCCTCGCTATCCGTGGCCTCGTTCATCAAATTGACGAGCCCCGTGGAACGGACGACATCGGTGAATTTATTCAAACGCAACTGCTCGACGCGTTGCTGAAGAATTTGGCTTGCCGACCCTGAATCGTGGGCAGCCCGGGCAATCTGCAAGCTTTGGCTTTGCATCGCATAGATGCTGGCGAGTGCGAAAACCACCAACCCTGTGGCGATCACCACCTCGACGATGGTAAATGCATGCGATGCATGCCGTTGCCGCCAGATTTGAGAGGAAAGTCTCATAATTGACACGGTGGGAAACGCTCATCCGACCCGCAGATAAAGGACTTAATTACCCGATATCATCGATCTTCTTCAAACCAAGATGCGATCTGGTAATCAACCACGAGCCCCCCATCGGCAAGAGCTTCGTCGTAATGCACAGATTGAACCCCGGTCATTCTGATCTTTTTGGCGACAAACGACCCATAAATACTATCGGTAGTCCCCCCACCGACCATGGTCAGATCAAACTCCGGCGCATAGATAGCGCCTTTAAATCCACCGTTGCCGGCGATCTTGATGAGCGGGGTAACTCCTTCCGGAGGGGTGATTCCATAAATCTGGAGATTCAGGGAGCTGTTAGGGTTGCTGAACCCGTTTCCGCCGATATCAATACCCCCCTCAACAAACATCCGGACGAAGACGCCGGGATCTATTATAATTTGGGCACTGCCCGTCATCGAAATTAGGGAAGGGGTCGAGTTCGTGATCGGCTCGACCCGGTCCACAACGATTTGTATGTAGCTTGGAATTGGTTTTCCCAAAGCATCCACCAGCGGGTTTCCAGCGGCATCGACAGGTGCCTTGATTCGTAACGTCTCAGACCCTGCAAGCCTGATGGAATCCAACTTGTAGCTGCTTGGCGTGCCGGCTGTCGCTAGCAGGGTTTGCGTTCCGCTTACTGAAGTGACCGTTGGATTGAACGTGAGTCCCGTTGGGCTAAGGACCTTGATCACATCCTGGTAATAATCGTCGTATGTTTTTAACTCCGGGTCTTCCCGATGCCCGCTTACGTTGGCATCGCCAAGGACGTCGCCTCCATTGGTTCCAGCGGTGCCGAAAATGCGGGCGTTCCCTGCATCAATCACCGGGCCGTTTGTTGCGATGTCTCCGTTCCACTGCACCTTGGGCGTCCCGTCTGCGTTAAGCATGGTCCCCGGGTATGCCCCATTATTGGACTTGAGCGGGTCCGTGGAATCCCAACTATCAACGAGGATGTTTTCGTTGTTCATGTCGATTTGATCGACCGCCATCAGTGCCAGCTTGAATGCGAATACAGGCTTTGCAATGGCTTCCACATAGCGGCGGGCCTGCCCCCTTGGGACTGGTTCACGGGTCCGCCGATCCGCCCGCAGACTAAGTTTTCGTAAGCTAATATCCGCTTTATCGCCCGCAAGGATCGGCGGCCCGCTGATATCCGTTATTCCCATCGAACGAATCCGATAATACGGCTCATCGTTTACCTTGAAGCACGTATCGACCGTTACCAATGCAAGGGATTGGGTTCCTCCTTCACCCGTGCGCGCAAGTGCTTCCGAACGGAGCGAATCAACGCCGGTCGTATTGTAAATTCCATCGTTATTCGCATCGATGTATGTTTCGCCTAGGTCACGAGTTTTGTTGTTATTTTTGTCATCAAAAGCTTCCCCCTTCTTCCACTCCCCGTCCGCAGTCCCCGCGATAAATCCTGGTGGATCATATAGCGTCCTCCGAATCTCATTCATGGCAAAGTCAATTCCCGCTTCTGCAGAAAGGAGTGACTCCTGCCAGTTGGCGGCGTGATGAACCACTCGATATTTCTCATTTAAAATGGAATAAGAAGTAACTCCTATGGCAAACAGGATTACGGAAAAGATGAGCGCAATTACCATTGCGCTTCCCGGGGGGCGATTGAGTGTGGTTTTCATCGTTTTTTATCTCTTGTTTCGCAATAAAATGCTCGTCGAGAGCGCTGTTCCAAGTCGGCGTTCGTCATTTTCACTTTCATTTGTGGTCTGTGAGTATCGGAAGATAGGGACAAAGGTCGTCTTAATTGTCATCACGGTCCCGCTAAGAGCGAAGTCGAGATTGAATTTCTTAATATCTGTGGCAAGGGCGGTCCTAACCCCGTTCGCCTCGCGGTAGACCGTGCCCGCTTCTTCGTAGTAGCTGACGGTGACATTCGTCGGCCCATATTCAATCCGGTTATTAATCCATGTTGGATTGCGGATAGTCCGGTTCTTGGGATCCGCAGTGGTGTAAAAATCCGGGATAAGAATGTCTGTGCGATTCCCCGCATCGACAACGACCACGCTCAATGCCCGGCGCAAGTCCAAAGCCATATAATCGAGCAACCTGAGTTGGGCCGCCTGGTTGATGGCGTGATGCGAAGCGGCAAGGAAAGTCCGTTGGATCATAACCAAACTGACCATAAGGGTCGCAAAGATGATCGCCATAATGGACGAGGCAATAAGCAGCTCGACCAACGTCGTTCCTGATCGCCGCCAAAACCGGGATGAGGCGAGCATTTTCATCGGGTTTTCGGCCTATCCTGCCCCGGGGCTCCGCCAGCGGTGCCATGAGGATGCGTGCTGTTGCCAGGGGCAGTGGTGGCAGGGACTAGCACAACCGGTGGGACTAGCACAACCGGTGGGACTAGCACGACCGGATCTGTCGTCGTTGGAGCCGTCGGCAACGGTTCTGTTGAGGGCATTGGCTCTGCCGTCGGCGTGGTCCAGTTTCCAGTGTTTGCACTCCCAAGCATCGCAAGATTTGCCCGATTAACTCCCCCGATCGCTATCACCGTTGAGTATTCCCTCGTCCTTGGACGGTTATCGGATCCATTCCACTGGATATTTACTTTGAGCTCAGCAAGCCGCTGATCCGGAAGGCCCGTCCCGGGCGATTTAACCGAGGCAACCCCCCCGGACTTTTTGAACACCACCAACGGAGTGCAGGCCTTTGGATCCGGAAAAGCGGAGATCGTTACCGTCTCCGAATAGTTTGCGAGCGGGGTCGCAGAATCAGGCGCAGTCGCTAAAAAAGTCGTTTGGATATAAGCGGCGCTGGTTATTTTTCGCCAATCCGTTTCCGTTCGGACCTGTTCTATTCGATCCTGCAGGCAGAGCGACGCGGCATTGGTATCCCTGGTGGATTTTAGCAAGCGCAATTGCTGGGTATTAAGGATCGTCACACCCCCTAACGTTATCCCGGCAATGGCCAGGGCAATGACGGCTTCGGCGATGGTGAACCCGGCGCGGTTGGGGCGAACGCGTAGAGGGACGAAGGAATTTGGGGAACTCATGATCGGCTTTCGTGAGCATCTGCCGTGCCTGATGACTCTCTTCTCGCCGATTATTTTTTATATTTTGGCGTAGTCTCTGAAATCTTTCCGCTTCAAGTCAATTGAGCTGCGGATACTGCTTGGGGTGATTTTTTCCGACGGCTCAGGAGCGGCCCCGATGGGCACCGGCCCTCAGGTCTGCTTAGGCTACGCCAACGCTCCCTTCCAATTCCTCCATCATCCCCCAGAACCCCCCAGAACCTCATCATCATGCAAACCAAAATCGCCCCCCGTCCTGCCAAAACCGCCTCCCGTCCAACAGTCGCCAAGCGCCGTGTCCTTATCGTCGATGACCATCCCATTATCCGGCACGGGGTTGCCCAGACACTCGCAATGGAAGCCGACCTTGTCGTTGGGGGGGAAGCAAGTTCCGCGACGGAGGCGCTGGAAGCCCTGCGCGATTCACATGTCGATTTGGCTGTGATCGATGTTTCCCTCACCGGGATCAATGGAATTGAGCTTATCAAACAGATCCGCAACGAATATCCCGATCTGCCGATTCTTGTGCTCTCCATGCACGATGAATCCCTATACGCGCTGCGGGCGCTCCGGGCCGGGGCCGGCGGATACATCATGAAGCGCGAAGCCTCCAGCCATCTGCTCACCGCGGTCCGGGCGGTCCTTGCGGGCGAAGTTTATGTCAGTTCCACCATGAAAGCCGCGATGAACAAAGAAGCCCTCCCGGATATCGATCGGGAGAGCGCGTCGGCGATTGACGGGTTAACCGACCGGGAGCTCGAAGTGCTCCAATTAGTTGGACAAGGGCACAGCACCCGAGAGATCGCATTCCAGCTCAACCTGAGCGCGAAAACGATCGAGACGCATCGTCTTAACATGAAGGACAAACTCGAGATCAAAACCGCGCCCGAGTTAATCCGTTATGCGGTGAATTGGTCACGCGGCCAGACGGGATAAGAGCTGATCCTAAAGATTCTCCACTTAAACACGGGCAACTCCGGGCGGTGGCCCGATAGGAATGGGAAGAGATGAACCCGTTCGCCAACCCAGTCCATTCAGTCCATCCAGCCCAGAACCCGGACGACGGCACAGTCGTCATTATCGCCAACCGGGGTCCGCACGATTTCGTATGGGAGGAAGGCCGCTGGATCGCCAAGCCGGGGACGACGGGCCTTGTCAGCATGATTACGCCGCTGGCCCGGCAGCCTGATGTCGCCTGGTTTTGCTGCGTCTCGGAGCCACCTGAAAACGGGGCGGAACGGCACACCATTTTCACCACAGCCCGGGACCAAACCGACTCGGATCTCAACGTGGTGCCGGTGCCGTTGCCGGCGGATATTTACCAGGGCTTTTATGGGGAGATCAGCAACGAGATTCTTTGGATGCTGCAACACCACATCATCGGGGATGACATCATTTTCGATGAAAAACGACACGTCGCGTGGACCAGCTACATTGAAGCCAATCGGCGCATGGCAGAAGCGATCCAAATCACTGCCATCCCGGTGCGCGCCTTTCTCATTCACGACTATCATCTGTATGTTCTCCCACGGATGCTCCGGGAGCTCTTTCCCCAAACCCCGAGCCTCCATTTCCTCCAAATCCCGTTCCCGGATCCTTCGATCCTCAAACTTCTGCCCCGGGCATGGAGCGATGCGATTCTCCATGGCCTGCTCGGAGCCGATGTCGTTGGCTTCCAGACTCCGGGCGATGGACGCTCCTTTCTCGCCTGTTGCGAAGATCTCGCCGGCGTCCAGGTCGATTATCATTCCCGCACCGTCATTTCCGGCGGACGCCTCATCCGGGTCCGCGCTTTTCCTCCAAGCACCGATCCCTCCAATCTCCGCGCCTTCCAAATTACAGCGCCCGTGGAGGAATCCCGGAAGCGGCTCGCCACTGAGGCCGTCGCCTTTCAGGTCGTTCGGGTCGATCGCCTCGATCCAAGTAAAAACCAGGTCCTCGGCTTCACGGCGTTCGGCCGATTCCTTGAGCTTCATCCTGAGTTCTGCGGAAAAGTCCAGTTTTTGGCATTCCTAATTCCAGCGCGGACAGACCTTACCGTTTATCTCGAATACCACGATGCCGTTTACCGGGAGGTGGAACGGATCAATGCCCGGTTCCGGGACGCATCCGGGTTTGATCCGATTAAAGTTTTCTACACCAACGACCGGGCATTGACACTGGCGGCCCTGGAAATGGCTGATCTACTTTTGGCGATACCCCGCCATGACGGAATGAATGTGACGGTTAAGGAATGGGCGATTCTTTCCAAAAAACCGGGTGTGCTTGTGCTCTCGGAAACCGCCGGGATCGCCCAGGGAAATCGCGCCAACGCCCTGCTTGTTTCACCGCTCGACCTGGAAGGAATCGCGGAGGCCATCGCGACCGGCTTGCAGATGGCCCCCGAAGAACGGGCAACACGGCTTGGACGGATCCGGGGCCAGATCGAGAATTGGACGGCAACCGATTGGTTGGAAGCGCAGCTGCGGGAGCTTGGCCTTCCAATGAACCGCAAGCCGCGTCGCATTCCCATGCCCGATACGGTCGCGGTCCCGGGGCTTTTCGAGTGCGAACTGGAAGTGCTCAACAAGGAAGGAATCCATGCGAGGCCGGCTGCGGCTTTTGTGCGATGCGCCCGTGAATTTGCGAGCAAGATAGAGATCATCCGCGGCGAAGGGGTTTTTTCCGCCAAGAGCATATTGGCCGTCCTCACGGCGAACCTGAACCGGGGCGTGGTTTTTAAATTAAGAGCCGAGGGGTCTGATGCGGCCGAGGCCATGAAACAACTCGGGGCGTTGATGGAACGCTTTAAAAGCGATGAAGCCGAGAGCAAGTGAAATTCGTCCTATATAAGTCCCATCAGCCGACAAGCGTATTGAATAGATGGGCACCGCCCAGGCCAAGGAACAGAAAAAAGCCGGTGCTCACCAC
>JAYUPM010000431.1:0-7756 GCA_043760145.1 Spartobacteria bacterium | reverse complement strand
TTCCAATCAGTCCCAATCCGGCGACCCGGAATGTGATGGGTATCCAGCTGCGGCAGGGTTGTTCGATATTGGAGCGGGAAGCAACCGCCACCAGAAGCAAGGCGGGTAACGCACTGCCGAGCCGATGTCCGGAGACATCGAGCAGTCCATGGATGGAGAATGTGACAGCAGCCACAAGTGACGCCGTGAATAAAGCCGGCGAGATAATTCTCTGCGACGAGCGCGGATTGTGGATCATGCAAACCAGTGGCAACGCGAGAACGAGCGCAGCCCCCAGCCAGCCGAGTTCCGAAATGATCCAGAGCCAATCGCTTTCGGGATGAATCACCCGGAATTCATTGGCGGATGCGTTTCGGTATAGAGCAAACAGTGCTTCGAAGTTCCCAAGCCCGATCCCGCACCAAGGTGACTTGCCAATGAGTTCGAGTGTATCGGAATAGACCTGGAGACGAAATCCGGTGTTCCGATCCATCCCATCAGTCATAGCGCGGAATCGTTCCAAAGTGGGACCGCCGAAGGTGAGAAAAGCCGCGACTCCGCAGAGGGCGACCCCCGATGCGATGGCGAAACTTTTGAAATTACGTATCCGAAGACTTTCGAGAAACATCCATGCAAAAATGCCCCCGAAAAACAATGCGATGCCAGCGCGAGAATAATTTGTAATCAAGGCCCAGAGGATGACTGCGGCTGCGGTAAACCAAACTGCGGCGGTCCAACGTCGTTGTTGCCAGGCGAGAGCCCCACAAGCAGTGACGACAACGCCCCATGTGGCCATGAGATTGCCCACCTGATTATGATTGGGAAATGGGCCGAAAGTTTTCGGATATTTCCATCCCGGCACGGACCAATGCATCGAGTAAACTGCCAGTGAAAGGAGCGCAATGCCGACCACACCCGCTGCCATGGAGCGCAACACCGGTTCTGTCGCCAAGTGCGAAGGGAGTTGGACGGTTATCCACCACCACCAAAGAATTCCAGCGAGGAAAAGAACCAGGGCTTCAAGCGAGAGAACCGGTTGCGGTGAAACAGTGGAGGGAATCCCGACATTGAGCTGGGTATTAACCAAGTCCCGCCAGCCGCTATGACCGAACCATACCGCAGGCAAAAACGCGGTAATTCCTAAGAGCAAAAGACTTAATACAAACCAACCGGCGAGTGGATGCGGGCTGCGTCGTGGCGGGGCAATGAGCAACCCGACTCCAATCATGCCCAAGATGATCGCCTGGCTCCAGCGTTCCGTGCTTCCCCCAAGCAACGGAGCGAGGAGCGCGATCAGCGGCACAAGCCCGATGATCCATCGTGCCCGCCAGGGATGCCGCGTCGTCTCAGGTTCGTTCATTCGACTTAAGACTTAAGACTTTAGACTTCAGACTTGGACTTGGACTTTAGACTTTGGACTTTGGACTTTGGACTTTGGACTTCCGACTTCCGACTTCACGCTGCACTGCGTTCCTTCTTCTTCACGTCCCCTCCATCATCTTTGGAATAGGCGCCATAGTAGTTGTATTCTTGGACCGAAGAACTGATGTCGTTGAGGATTAATCCAAGAACCTGGGCGCGGCGTCCTTTCAAGAGTTCGAGGATTCGCCGGGTAAATCGAACCGAAGAATGCCCGAAGCGAACGACGCAGATGGTGGCATCGACCTTGGGTGCCAGACTGGTGGTGTCATCGGCCACAAGGATCGGGGCGGTATCGATGATCACGTAGTCGTATGCCGCCGACGCTTCGCGCAGCAGTCTATCGGTTCCGGAGCTGAGGATCCGTTCGCTCGGGTTCTCGATGGTTTGCCCACGCAATATAACAGAGAGATTTTCAATCGCTGTTGGTTGGACCGCTTCGCCCCATGCGATCTCGCCTTTTAGCACTTCGGAAAAACCAATCTCATTGGACATGCCAAGCGCCCGATGAAGCGTGCCGCGGCGCAAGTCGCAATCGATAAGGAGCGTCCTGCTCCCGGAATGCGCGATCGAGATTGCAAGGTTGGCTGCGACCGTGGATTTGCCTTCGCCCGGAATCGCACTCGTCACCAAAACGGTTTTTGGGTGCTTCTCCGCTGGCAGAAAAAAGAGGAATGAACGGATGCTGCGGAAAGATTCCGCGAACGCGTGTCGCGGATCGTTGGACTGGAGACAAGGAATCGGATCGGCATTCTCGGCATGAATGATTTGGCCCACGATCTCTTCGGAAAAATGCCGGTGCACATCGCGCAGTGAAGTGATTCGGTCGTCCACTCGTTCCATCACCAACACGATGGCGAATCCGAGGATGGAACCGCATCCGAATGCGAGAAGGAACGCGCTTAATAAGCCGGGCCGCACGGAACTAGGAACAGAGGCATGTTCCAAAATCGAGAACCCTTCCTGGTCGATCGATTGGCTCATCGCGACATCGCGAACACTGGCGACGAGCTTGCCGTGCTGTTCTTTCACCCGGTCTAGCTTGCCACGGATTTTGTCATGTTCTGCGATCTTCCGGCTCATCGCGACCGCTTTGCTTTCCAACTCTTTCTTGGCGCTTGAGAGATTGGTCATTTCAATCGCGATCGCCTGGATCCGGTTGCTGATCTGCTCCACGCTTTGTTCCCGATAGATCTTAATGAGCTGCTGCGTTTCGCTGATCTCCGCCGCCACTCGGATCATGTCCGGGTGCCGGGGTCTCATGAACCGGCTCAGCTTCGCCTGTTCAGCTTCCAGAAGTTTGATCTCCTGACTTGCCTTGCGATAATCCGCAGTCGGACCAAACATACCGACCATGGATTCCGCCCTTGCATTAGGTAATGCGTTTCCACTTGCAGCTCCAGCGGCCTGACGATCCAGCAACTGATCCAAGTTCCAGTGCCCAAGCAAGTCATGCTCAAGTTTGAGATCATCGTATTGGCGATTGAGGGACGCAAGACGGACAGCCGCGCTGTTTCCTTCTTCGCGCAGATAGCCAAGGTTGTTAACCTGTTGAAACTCAAGGAGTTCATCTTCGCATGCCCTCATTTCCGCCTCCCAGGCAGCCGCCTCCGTGCTTAATGCAGTCAACGTTGTCTCGGACTTTTCCGAACGCATCTTCTTCCGCATTAATCGATACTCGGCGATGGATGCGTCGAGATAGCGCTGCGCATAGAGTCCATCCTGGGCAACCGCCCGCAAGACGAAGATCGAGGTCTTTGGCTGGAGCTCGAGGGTGAAATTGACCGGGGTCGGGCTAATGTTCGGGTCTTCGGCCGAGATCCGTGCCGCGGCCCCCCTTGCCACCTCGCCGCTCTTGATCAACTCCATCTGGGTTCCAAGATAATCTCCAAGCTCCTCGCTATACACTGCGTTCTCGGCCAGTCGCAGCGTGCCCCCAATCATGATCCGAGCTGTGGAAAGGAAAGAAGGCGGGAGCTGCACCGCATACCAACTTGCCAGGGCAAGCCCGATGGCCGTTGTCAAAAACGGAATCCACCAGCGTTGCTTGAGGACGCCAACATACCGATAAAGCTGGTTCAAAAACGAATGCCAGGCCGCGGAAAAATCCATCGAATCCTCCCCGAGCGCCTTAAGAAGCTTCTCTTCGTTGTTCATCGCCCTAAAAATTAATCAACCGCTGGCCGACAATCACAAGGTCATCAGGTTGAAGGACTATATCTTTTTCAGTAGCCCCTTTTTCAATGATCTCCTGGACATCGATAATAAAGGTCTGCGCCGTATTTGGCGCGGGAGGGCGGGGGACCGAGTTCGGAGCTCGGGAGGCGGTCGTCCCCGAACGAATCACTTTGACTTTGCGCCGATTGGCAAACTCGGCAAATCCCCCGGCCTGAAGAATCGCCCGGCTCACGGTTAGCGGTTCATCGGGCGGCAGCTCCATTGGGCCCTTTGTTAAAACCGGACCCATCAGAAAGATCCGCCCCCGGGAGCGTGTCCCGACCGAGTCGAGCCCGAGAATCACGGTGCAGGAAATGAAGTAATCCTTTTCGAGGCTCTTCTTAATCTCAAAAGCGAGGGTCTTGCAGCTTTTACCCCGAGCCTGCATCCGCCCAATCAAAGGAACCTCCATCTCGCCCGAGTCAGTAACCGAAAGAGCCACCGGCGGTTTGCCATCCTCGACCACGCGATAACTGAGCCGATCACCCACACGCAGGGTCCGGTTATTGTCCAAGACGTCCATCGAATTGGTCTGGGCAACGGCGTGGGACTCTGAGACTGCGGCGCGTTCAGCCGGGACCGCCTTTTGGGCGAGCAAACCCTGCCCCGGGAAAAAGCCAACGATTATCGCGACGAAGTAGGAAAACGAGCCGTTCATGGAACTTTCTAGGGGCATACCCTTACCAGCGAATGAGTTGGAGTCAACTGCCCACGGAGCGGGGCCGTAATCTAAGCATTACCCACATCTTTTTGGTTAATCCGCGAAATCTGGTGCGTCAGGGTTAACCCTCCCCCTCGGACCCCGGAGTTTTGACCACGGATAGCGCGGAGATCATGGATGAAGAAATACACGGAGATTTGCCCACGGAAGACAGGAGTCGCACAGAAAATTTGAAAGCCCAGCCAAGCAAAACCCCATAATGTTTTCCGTGCCATTCGGTGTATTCCGTGGGCCGCTCTGATTCCTCCGTGGTTGAATCTCCGACTCCGGAATTTTTAACACGGATTCGCAGGAAATTTTTCGCTTTTCTCACTTCGCCCGCCGCTGCAAGTTGCCCTATTGCGAACCTAAGTATTTTAACCTAGGTTAGGTCGCTTTTCCGAAGACTTCGTTAAAAAATCTGCGGTCGCTCGCTTTGGTCACAAGGCATCTGACATCTCCCATGAAAAAGACGGTCTCGCCGCAGGTGCGACCAAGGGCGGCAGCTTGCCCGGAGGCGGGGAGGTCGGCGGTCGGCGGGGCGCGAACGGGGGATCCGACCGATCGGACCGATCCTCCTCCGCCCTCCTTCTTTAGACTTTAGACTTCAGACTTCAGACTTTGGACTTTGGACTTTGGACTTTGGACTTTGAACTTTGAACTTTGAACTTTGAACTTTCTGCCTCCCCCCTCCGACTTTGGACTTTAGACTTTAGACTTTCAGCCCCTCCCTCCGACTTTGGACTTTAGACTTTAGACTTTGGACTTTGGACTTTCTGCCACCGCCCCTTCCCGCCCGCATCTCACGATCCGGGCCAGTTCGGGCTGGTCCGCGCTCAACCTGCGCGAGCTCTGGCAGTTCCGGGATCTGATATTTGTGCTGGCCGGCCGCGACCTGAAGCTGCGTTACAAGCAGACTGCGCTGGGTGTGATTTGGGTTGTGATCCAACCATTAATGGCAGCGGGCGTATTCTCTTTCGTCTTCGGCACAGTCGCCAAGCTTCCGAGCGACGGCGTTCCTTATCTCCTCTTTGCGTTTGCTGGACTGCTTGGCTGGAACCTCTTCAGCAATACCATTGTGAAGTGTAGCGGTTCACTTGTCGGTAACTCGCATCTGATCTCAAAAGTCTATTTTCCACGACTGGTCCTGCCGCTCTCGATTATCCCTTCCGTCTTGGTCGATTTTGCCGTGGCGGCAGCAATGATGGCTGGTCTCATGGTGGTTTATGGTGTCGTGCCAGGATGGGGGCTCCTGCTGCTTCCCCTCTGGATGCTCATCATGCTGATGCTGGCGCTGGGTTTGGGGTTATGCACCGCGGCCCTCGCCGTTTCTTACCGCGACGTGCAATTCATCCTGCCCGTCTTCATCCAAATCCTGCTTTACGCGAGCCCCATCGCATACGCTGTCTCCGCAGTTCCAGAACATTTGCGAGGCGTTTATCTGCTCAATCCTTTGAGTGCCCCACTCGAAGCCTTCCGAGCGTCGCTCGTGCAAACGAGTTGGCCAGGTTGGTCGAGTCTGGCGATCGCCGGCACGATATCCGTGCTACTGTTGCTGGTCGGCCTATACTCGTTTAAGCGGATGGAAAAACAGTTCGCCGACGTGATCTAACGAAAGTCTAAAGTCTAAAGTAGAAAGTAGAAAGTAGAAAGTCGGAGGGGGAAGGGGAAGTCTAAAGCTTAAGACTTGGCCTTAAAACTTCAGACTTCCGACTTCCCCTTCAGACTGTCTTCCCCGGGCCTGTCTTTAGACTTTAGCCTTTAGCCTTTCCCCTTTCTACTTTCTACTTTCTACTTTCCCCCTCCGTGCCTTCCGACATCGCGATATCCGTGCGCGGCCTTAACAAGGCTTACTCAATTACGCACCAAAGGGAGAAGCACTCGACGTTCACCGAGGCTGTCCTTGACCGTGTCCGTCATCCATTTCGAAAAACACCGCGCGAAACTTTCCATGCGCTGAAGGATGTCAATTTTGAGATCGAGAAGGGCGAGATCGTCGGGATCATCGGCCGCAATGGTGCCGGCAAAAGCACGCTGCTCAAGATCCTCAGCCGCATCACTGAACCAACTTCCGGTGAAATAGATCTCCACGGACGAGTGGGAAGTCTTTTGGAGGTTGGAACTGGATTCCATCCCGAACTCACCGGGCGGGAAAACATTTTTCTCAATGGCGCTATCTTGGGAATGGCCCGGGGGGAAATCGTTAGGCAATTAGACGAAATTGTTAGCTTTGCGGACATCGAGCGGTTCCTTGACACGCCCGTAAAACGCTACAGTAGTGGAATGTATGTGCGGTTGGCTTTCGCGGTAGCTGCCCACCTCAGCGCGGATATACTTATCATCGATGAAGTATTGGCGGTAGGGGACATCGCATTTCAAAAAAAGTGCATGGGTAAAATGGAGCAAATATCCACCAAGAATGGCCGGACAGTTCTCCTCGTCAGTCATCAGCTTGGAATCGTGATGCAACTGTGTCGGCAAACGATCCTCTTGGATCGGGGTGCAATCGTCCAATTTACCGATACTCAAGATTCTGTGAATGCATACCTTGACCAAGGTGCGGGAGGAAAATTCGCGAGCTATGTCGCGCCCACCGACTCTGAACGGAAAGATATCTACATAATCAAGGCAGATTGCGCATCCAAAATCGGCGTGCCAACAAATCGTTTTTCCCACATGGACGAAATCGCTATCAGGATTACTTGTCGGATTAATAAATGGGTTCCGGGTTCGGAGTTGCGACTAGTTGTGAAGAATAACCTCGGTCGAGTCGTTTTCACGTCGGATGCAATACTTGAAGCGAAAGAGCGTTCGCAAACAAATACCCTGACAGCGATCGCAACTATTCCTCCGACGTTCCTGCGACCAGATAGCTATTCAGCTAGCTTGGCGACTTTTGTGCCTCATCAATGTGTGATTGATTCCGCCCCTGAAGCGCTTAGCTTCACTGTGTTTGACGCAGGATCCAAGTATGCCGCAAGCGAAGGCGTGGACTACGGGTGTGTTTTTGGAAATTGCCATTGGGTTATGGATTACAGCTTGTTGTAAGAGTAATTATTTGGACGTCCGAATCCGGTGTTGACCACTATTGTCACTCGATAAAAAGCGAATCGTAATAGACGCCAGAATCATGATGCCTAAGGTGCTTTACGTCTCCAGCTCAAGGGAACGACATTGCGGTGTCTATCAATTCGGACGGAACATTGGGAACGCGTTGATCGCTTCCAAGCGGTTCAATTTCATCCCCATGGATTGCGAATCGATTGATGATCTGATGAAGGCATTTGCGAAGCATGAGCCACAGGCAATTATTTATAATCATCATCCTGCCACATTGCCGTGGCTTTCTCGCGACGTAACTTGGAGGATTCAGGTTCCGCAGATCGCTACGATTCATGAATGCAGCCAGGAGGGAGTAGATCGAGCGAATGATTCAGTTTT
>JAYUPM010000430.1:0-3027 GCA_043760145.1 Spartobacteria bacterium | reverse complement strand
CATTTTCAGTGATCCCAAGGGCGATCGTCTTGTCGCCGGTCCCATGCATCACGGCATCCTGGAAGACTTGGGGCAATTCGCGGTATGGCATGTCCATTGAAACACCGAACGTTTTTGCCAGTGCCTCCAGTAACGCAGCGTAATATTTGCGCATCGACTTGGCTGCCTTGGCCCACGGAACCACGGCTCCTTGCGCCAGCGATTTTTCCGGCTCCGGCACGATCAAATCGGGATCGCACACCTGTTCGGTCCCAAGCCCATGGCACTCCGGGCACGCTCCGAGGTGGCTGTTAAAAGAGAAATGTTTCGGCGTCAGATGGCCCAGCACGTATCCCGTGAGCGGGTTGCTGTAATGGGTCGATAATTTGATTTCCTCCCACTCCCGTCCCAGCTCCGCGGATTTCGCAACCGCCCTGGCCGGTTTGTCAATGGACGCTTTTTCCACGAGAATCACCACCGACCCGGTCCCCCATTTGAGCCCTGTATCGATCGAGTCCGCCAGCCGGGTCCGGACTCCCTCCCTCACAACCAGCCGATCCACCACCGCTTCAATCACATGGGCCGCCCCCTTCTTCAATTTCACCGGTTGCGCCCCGCCGAGCTCCACGATTTCTCCATCGACCCGGGCCCGCACAAATCCTTCGCGCTTGAGTTTTTCGAGCACGTCACGGAACTCGCCGATCTCGCTTTGCACGATTGGGGCGAGCACGACGATCCGGGTTTCGGCGGGCAACGCGAGGATCTGATCGACAATCTTTTGGGCCGTCAGCTTGAAGATCGCTTCGCCTGTGGCCGGATCGTGGGGCTGTCCCACTGCCGAATAGAGCAGCCGGAGATAATCGTAAATTTCGGTGGTGGTCGCGATGGTTGACCGGGGGCTGCCGCCGGAGCTGCGCTGTTCGATGGCGATGGCTGGGGAAAGGCCTTCGATGAAATCGACGTCGGGCTTTTGGAGCTTATCCAGGAACTGCCGCGCATACGCCGAGAGGCTCTCCACATAGCGCCGCTGGCCTTCCGCGTAGAGCGTGTCAAAGGCGAGCGACGATTTTCCCGAGCCGCTCATCCCCGTGATCACCACGAGCTTGTCCCTCGGGATTTCAAGGGAGAGATCCTTGAGATTGTGCTGGCGCGCCCCTGTGATCTTGATAGTTTGCGCAGGCATCGTTTTCGCCGGAACCCCGGTCGGGAAACAAAGCAGAACCCCACATTTCTCACCAGAGGTAAATCAATGTCCGATTCCGTTTCTGAGCCAACTTTTGAAATGACTCGTGAGGATTTGGAGGCGCTCTGCGAAAAGTTCCGCGAGCTTAAGCACAGCCTTAACAACACTTTGGCGGTGATTATGGCGCTCTCGGAGCTTTCGCAGCGCAATACCAACCACTACGAAAAACTTGCCAGGACCGTGCTCCATCGGGGACCCGATGTGGTTGCGCAGCTCACCGAATTTCAGCATGCGCTCGGCGCAAAATTAAAGCCTGGGTCGGCCGAGGACCCGGTTGATGCCGCGATCAAGCTCCAGCCTTGATGGATTCTTGACTGACCTCTTCAACTACAAAACGCTCACGCGATAAATAGCGGGCCCATTCATCCGACAGGTTTTGTAGTGCACTCTGCCGCTTTCGGAAGCGCTTTCCCTGCCGTGGAATTATGAACCGCAGATAACACGGATTGACGCGGATAAAGAGCAAGAATCGTGGCAGCGACGTCCGTATCTGTTTAGCGCCTTTCGGGGTTTGTAGTTCCGGCTTCAGCCGGTCCGGGAAGGCGACGTCAGAAGTCGGAATGAAAAATGAAGAAGTGTGGGAATCCGCCCTTGCCGCATAAATGCGGAACGACAAACCCCGAAAACGACAGAGGACTGCCGCGTTACAAAACGCTCACGCGATCAATAGGGCGCCCTTTGCTCCACTGGTGTTACCGATTTAAGAGCGGGCCAGAGGGCGGTTGGGAAGCCGCCCCTCCCAGTTTCGAGCGTGCGCGCCCGCAATAATGGAACAGGCGTTTTTTCGAGGACAAGGACGAGGACGACGATGATTACGAGAGGGAGCGAAATTTGCTGATTCCGAGGCTTGACGGGGAGTGACGAAACCCGGTTATGTTGTGTCTCGATCGCTTTTCGACCACAAGCCATTGTGGTTTTGCTGATTTCGCTTGACTCGTGAGTAAAAGAGTGAAGTGAGGCCGGTAAGGGGGCTTTCCTGACGCCTTTTTCTCCAGTCCGCTGATTATTTTAGAAGCGATGTTTTCCCACGGAAACACCTGCCTCGCCGCCTCAATTCATCCCCACTCTTCCAACATTAAAATCGATCCCTCCATGAACCTGGAACCCTTTACCCTGACCAACACCGAGACGCCGGAAACCGCTGGCGACTATCCTCAAGTGATCCGGCGCGACACTGCCCAGGTGCCTTCGGAAAAGCCGCGGGTGGTGACATGGCTGGGTCATAAGATCGCCCATGCGGTGCGCGCGGCGGCACTCGCGGCCGGGGCCGATGCCTCGATCGGCGAGCAGGTCCAGGCCGAAGTCGAGTTCCGGCTCAAGCGGGAGCGGCCGCTCTTTATCCACATCGAACAGCTCCAGGATTTGGTGGAGGAGACCTTGATGGAGTTGGGTCATGGCAAGGTGGCGCTCACTTATGCCAAATACCGGGCCCGGCGCTCGGCATTGCGCGAAGTCGAGCAGGAACCGCCGGCGGCCGATGAGACACAGCTCGAACTCGCCTCCCGCGAACAACTGGCCGATATCCGGGCCCGGATTTCTTTTGCGCGGATCAACCTGGTCCTGAGTTTAAGTGATGATGATTTGATCGGCCGGCTTCTGCGCAGTGTCTCAATGAACCTGACTCTTGAGGAACAGCGCGAGACGATCATTCTCAATGCCAAGAACCTTTTGGATGTGGATTCCGATTCCAGGTTTTTCGCCGGCCGCGTCCTTCTCACATACATTTACGAGGAGACTCTTCCGTGGAAAATCAATGATGGTCTGGGAGCCCTCAAGGAGGCGCATCGGCGGGCATTTATCGCCGC
>JAYUPM010000429.1:0-3034 GCA_043760145.1 Spartobacteria bacterium | reverse complement strand
CCGGATCCAATCCCGCGTCCGAGACCAATACTTTAACCAAGCTGTCGATGGATGGAGTAAAAACAATGAGCCTGATCGACGGGACGTTTAATCCGATTACCCGGCAGCCGGGAGGCTCAAGACGGCCCAGCAACTACCTGCGCCTCTCCATTCCCGACTTCTATCAGAGCAACGATCCCGCATCATCCATGTATCGTCAGCTGACCACTTTAATTACCACGGGATCTGCTGTGAAGTATGGGACGGCCGCGGGAGTCGCGACTGAGACAACAGTGGAGTATCGAATGCAATACCAGGACCGGTTTGCGTCGGAATGTATTATTCGGCGGGAGGCTGGAGTGGACCGTGTGATTGCTGCCCAGTGTGAATTGATCGACGTGGATATCACGGCGTATCCGAACAACACATTTACAATTGAGACATTGTTCATCCCCACTTTCAGCAATGCGCGATCGCGCAGTTCGGCGCGAATCACCAGTTCGGATCGAGTCATGCTGCGGAATTCACGAATCGATTAAAAATATGAAACTCACCTATCGCCATTTAACTCACGTCCGCGCCTCCGTGGCGGTCGTCGCGATCCTTTCAATAACAGTCATTGCGTTCACCGCTGCGGGTGTCCTGGCAATCGTTTTGCCGGGATACCATGTCAGCGTCCAGACTGCCGGCTGGCAGGAGGCGCGGCTTGCGAGCGAAGCTGGCATTGATCTCGCGATGGAACGGCTCAATGCCAGCGCCCTCAATCCATCGTCCCCGGCTGCGGATTGGACCGAATGGAAGAACGCCAGCAATGAAGTGGCTTCGGGGGCGACCCTGGCTTTTTCAAACGCAAATGCATCAAGTCCAAATGCGAGTCTCTCTGGAAATGCCCTGGTGGTTTCGCCCTCGCTCTATCTGGATAATTATACCATCTCAAGGAACACGGGAATCCCCGCAGTCGCCGATGTGAGTGTTTGCGCACTTTATCCCGAGAACCTTCCCAATAATCGATGGTTTCGGATTCGCTCGATGGGAACGGCGGCGCTTGGCGGGCCACCGCGTGTGCCGATGGACCGGATGGATACTACCTTGCGGCGATTGACCATCAGCGGGAGAACCCGGGGACTGATTGCGGCAAGCGATGTGCTGACACCGATCAGTGAAGCGGCTATCCCATTTCCGCGGGCCTCGCGGATCGTGGAAGTGCTGGCCCGGCCGGTGCGTCCTTTCGAGATGGCGATGCATACTGAAGAGGGCCTCGATCTTGCCAACAGTAACGGATGGATTTTGGATAGTTACGATTCCCGTGACTCAACGAAATCCAACCCCGGGAGCCCGGATGGGGGCGTTTATCCTGACGGTGCCTTGAACGCCGATGGGACCCGGAAATCTCAAGGCAACGGGAATATTGGCACCAACAAGGAGAATCCGGATAACACTCCATATGCGCCTTTGGTGACGGCGGACGGGGCGGACGTGCGCGGAAACATCATGACAAATGGGGGCGACGATACGTCAACTGAGGCGAATGAAAATGTCAGTGGGGCGGACCGGGTCGATGGGGCCATCACGGACAATTTTTATGATCCAATGGTCCCAGTCACTGTGCCGACTGCCGCCGAACTGCCAACGACAAAGCCTGTGCCGTTGGACGGTGATTTCCGCGCCTCGTCAACGAAGGAAGTTTACCGGGTATCGGGCGATCTCGGACCGCTCGTCGTGAGCGGCACCGGGGAGATCGTTATTATCGTGTCAGGAAAATGGGATATCGGGAGCGGACTCGGGGCCAAAGTGGTGATCCCGGCAGGAATAAAAGCCACCGTGTATGTCGGCGGAAACGTCGAGTTCCATAACGGCGAGGTCAATTCCAACGCGCAGAGCAGCAAAGTGCCGGGCAACCTCGTGATCTATGGGTTTGCCCCAGTAAAGGCCGACGGGACCCGGCCCCAATTGAACGGCGATGGCAACCCCTCAATGATCGCGGCATTTTACGGCCCCAATTACGATGTGCTGCTCAGTGGAACCAACACCTGGATTGGCGCGATCGTCGCCAACACCTATGCCATTAGTGGCGGCGGGAATGGCGGGTTTCATTACGATGAAGCCCTCGCCGGTATCGGGTTCGTGAAGAAATACCAAATCATGAGCTACTTCGAGGATGCGCGAAAATGATCGAGAATTTAACGCAGAGATCGGAATCCGGAATTTAACGCAGAGGCGCAGAGACGCAGAGGTTCTGGGGAGAGGGGGGGGCGGAAGGACGGAGGGACTGGGGGAATGGCGCTTAGTTAAGAGGCTTTGTCGGCGCGGACGGCGCGTCCATTACCCAGACCATCACACGCGACCAAGCGTATGAGCTTTCGGTCCACGAAGTGCTCAAATCGGGAGCCCAAGATGCCCTCTCTTTTCGAGGGTCGCTTTGCCGCCGAACTGGTCACTGCTCCACGGATCAAAGCCGCTCCTTCCAAAATGGGTGGCTTGCAGAGACGGCGGTTCTTCGGTAGCGATTGCGCCACGCTCTGACGCCGATGTCTCTCCACCCCGACTTCCCGACTTCCCCGTATGCCCCGTTGATCCCGGCACAACGATGGTTTCCGGCCGACGAAACGCTCCGGAGCACGGCGTACGAGAAGCTCCTGCCGCCTCTCGTGGCAAATATCCGGAAGGAAGTGCACTCATGGCGGAACATGGGATATCCTGGGGCTTCCACCACCTCTGTTGCCTTGCTTCGGTGGTGGTTTGAGACGGACCACCTTCTCGAAAACGCGGACGGCTCGCTCTCCCAGTTCCGATATTACTTCGCCCAACGCGAAGCCGTGGAAACAGTAATCTGGCTCCACGATGTCCGGCAGGCGCGCGACAAATTCGATCTGCTGCGCTTCGATGCTTCAGGCGCTGTATCCTCCGGAATGTTTTCCGAAGACTGGCCCCGGTATGTCCTAAAAATGGCGACCGGCGCTGGAAAGACCAAAGTCATCGCCCTGCTCATTGCGTGGAGCTTCTTTCATAAACTCTACGAACCTGGCTCGGATCTATCCCGGAACTTTCTGGTCAT
>JAYUPM010000428.1:0-7788 GCA_043760145.1 Spartobacteria bacterium | reverse complement strand
ATCCAGCGCTTAAAGCGACTGGAGCCGAGTGCGAAACAAACCGGCGACCTGCATTAGTACTTGCGACTTTCATGTAAAGGTCGCAAGTTGATTGCGTGAAAGCCCTTAAATTTGAGTGCGCAATTGGTGACTTCCCCGGGTTTCATGCGGATGCGATCCTGGGCAATACCGTTTACCAAGTCCTCCTCGAATCAAAAGACGTTAGGCGGCTCCGAATTACTTTGATGGACCTGGCTCGTGCTATCGCCTCTTCCAATAAAGTGCGTCGCGCCGTTCTAGTGATGGAAGAGTCGGCCATCACCGATTCCCGGTTGCGTGAAGAATGGCGAGGCGCGGCTTCTGTCCTACGGCCGGAGCTATTCAACTGCTTATCGATGGTTATCCGGCGTTCCGGGGAGTGGAGCGGCATTCCCGTTGCGCCGAAGGCAAAGGAGCGCGCGGTGCTTGAAGAAATCCTTGAGCATGAACGTTCGTGCCGCCCGGCCAGCGCGAACAGAGGTGCGGAGGCGCACTACGAGATTTTGCGAATTCTCGTTCACCAATGGCTGCTTGCCCGAGGGCCAATCGCGATCAATTCGCTCATGGAAATTTCCGGGACAAGTCACCCCACCGTTTCCCGCGCCCTGGATCGTCTTGAGCACTGCCTGAAGCGCCACTCGGACCGGAGTGTCGAGTTGCGGGTATTTCCGCGTGACCAATGGGCTCGATTGGTAGCCGTGGCTGATGATGTTCGGGCGACAGTTCGTTATGTCGATCGGTCGGGCCAGGCGCGCTCACCGGAATCTTTGCTCCGTCGGTTGCGTCAACTCCAGCGCCAGGATATTGCCGTCGGTGGAGTCTGGGGAGCGAAACATTACCTGCCCTCTCTCGATCTCATCGGCAATCCACGACTCGACCTCTCCATCCACTCGTGGCGCCAGGCCGCAGATCTATCTTTTGTGGAACGACTCGATCCAGCCTTGGAAAGGGCAACTCAACGCGATGCATCGCCAACCCTCGTGATTCATACCATCCGCCGAGCGAAGTCTCTCTTCCAACCGGCTGACGGCGCTCTCCCTTGGGCGGATCCGGTTGAATGTCTCCTGGATTTGCACGAAGCGCGTCTCGAACCGCAGGCACTGGAATTTCTAAAATCCTTTCACAAGGCCAATGACCGCCGCGCCCTATGAATCAGGACGAAAGCGTAAAACTTATTTCGCCCAGCGCGGTCCTAAAACACGTCGCCGCCGTGATACCTCGAGAATTCCGGGAAAATATCATCATCATCGGGAGCCTGGCAGCAGGGTATTACTTCTTTGGCGACAATCCGAAACTTCAGGTTCGCACCAAGGATGTCGATTGCCTGCTCTCACCGCGCATCAAAGCGATCCCAGTCGGACAGGCTGTCGCCAACCGTTTGTTCGCAGATCAATGGGAGCTGCGCAGCGAAGGCGAATGGGCGACCCCGGGTGATGCCAACACACCTAATGATAAGCTTCCCGTAGTTCGCCTTTATCCGCCCGGCTCCACGGAATGGTTTATTGAACTGCAGACCGTTCCCGAATCGGAATCCGACCTCGGGCGGAAGGATATCCGGCTCGTCACGTCCAAAGGACATTTCAGCTTATGTAGTTTTGGCTTTCTTTCCCTCGCTGAATATCAGCCCATCCCGACACCGTTCGGTATTTTTGTTGCCCGGCCCGAAACCATGGCGCTGGCCAACCTGTTACATCATCCCACGATTGGGGAAACGTCCATGAGCGGTTTGATCGGACAACGCCGGATAAAACGGAGTAACAAAGACTTGGGACGTGTCCTCGCGCTGGCATACCTCGCCGAATTGAAGCAGGAAGACGCCATGCTCGAATAGCCGAAATTTTGGGCGGCCGCCCTCCAGAACCGCTTCCCTACAATCTGGCAGGATCTCATTTCAAACGTCGGAAATGGACTCCGTGAGCTCTTGCGGTCCGAGAATGAAGCGGACTTGGAAGAGGCCCGGCACACCTGCGAATATGGGCTGCTCGTTTCGCAAGCATCGTCGCTGAAACTCTTGGAAGTCACCGGTAGAAGATTGCTGCAGGACGCAATCGAGCCGCTGGAGAAACTGGCCCGAAAGTGACCTGTGTTCGGGTTTGAAACTGAGAAGAAAAGAGGCGAGACGCCTCTGCTTAAGGAGCGACCTGCGTTTGATAGATGCCGCCACACAACGCGATCGAGTGGGGTCTCAAGACAGGGGATAAAATGACATGGGGTCAGGCGAAACTTTATCTTAAACCATTGACCAATCTTTACATCACCGAGCCCGCAACGCTTGGGATACCTAATCCTAACCATCTGGATTGGGCCCCAGATCCCTTTGTCGATCCAGCCCCATTTACCGTCGATGCCGCCCTGCCGACCCCGGCGGGAACCTCCGCCCTCTTCGGGGACACAATTGCGCAGGAGTTCTGGTCTCCGTTCCCGCTGCAGTGATGACGAGTCGCCTCCTGTGTTTATCTCGCCATCGTGAGTTTGGCCTCCGGTGTGTCCAGTCTGGTCTTCGGTCCGCTGACAGCGATTCCAGCAATCATCACTGGGCATATGGCACGGTCCCAAATCCGGGCGTCTGCTGGACGCCAGGCTGGAGCGGGGCTATCTGCTCGCATGGTTGTTAAGTTCCCGAAGTTCCCACTCGACATTTCGGCCCCAATTATGCGCACATTCCGGTGTTGTCCAATTGATGGATCATGGGGCCCGCAAACAAGCATCCTCATCTCCATCTAAACCCCCATATTGCCCTTATATGCCCACCGAAGAACTTGAACAAATCAACCAAGGCGGCTCTGCCCTCCCTGGTATTATTGGTTTACTTATCGTTATCCTCGTTATCGCCTCCATCTGGAAGGTATTCGCCAAGGCGGGCGAACCGGGCTGGGCTGCGATTGTCCCGATCTACAATCTGGTTGTCCTTCTTAAGATCGCCGGAAAACCGATTTGGTGGATAATCCTCTTAATTATCCCGATTGTCGGGTTCATCATGTCCATCGTGATCGCAGTGGGCCTGGCGGAACGGTTTGGTAAAGGCACCGGCTTCGGGATCGGCCTGGCCCTCCTCCCATTTATCTTCTACCCAATCCTAGGCTTCGGCGACGCCGAGGATGAGGGGGGCGCAGCTGTTCCTCCGATGCCGGTGTAAACAAGACTTCAGATTTGCACTTCCAACGGGGTCGAGGCAACCGCCTCGGCCCCGTTTTTTTGGTCTCCGTTTCCCCTTCGATAGGACCTATGCGACCTATAGGACACTATTTCAAAGAGTTCATTGGCCGGCGGGCAAGCCATCGGCTACTCAAGCCCTTTCCATGCAATCTCCACTTGGTGTTTGAGGCTATTGAAGCTACCCGGGGACACCCGCTTTTCCCGGTGTTGCAAACGTCCGAGCACGATGCTTGGTGCGATGCCTTGTTTTTTGGCGAACCTCTGGATAATCGCCGGGCCTGGATGGGCGGGTAGACTAGAAAGAAACACACTCCAATCGTCGGGAGGGATGAGAAAGTCGGCCGCCCATCGATTCGCCTCGTCTTCCTTGGGATTGTCCGCGATATATCCGGCAAAAACATCGCGTTTCCCATGGAGTAGAATGTGGGCGGCCTCGTGGAAGAAGGTGAACCAGAGGAGGTCATCGGTTTTATATCGCAGGCTGAGCTGAATAAGAGCTTTGTCTGGCGTCAGCCAGCGGGTAAACCCGAAAACATGTGTATCGGGAAGTTCCGGCACCAGAACGACCGCGACGCCCGACGCTGCACAAAGCCGGCAGACATCCGGCCATGCGCTTGCCGGGCTTACATTACTCCAGGGGGGAAGGCGTAGTCGGGTTGGAAGGGGTATTTCGTGCTCATTTTCAGTGGGTGTCGGCGATTTCGATAACAATGACTTTTTCAATCTGTTCCCAATCCAATCCGCCATCTGGTTTGCGAGGTGGGGTGAGGTAGTCCGCCACCAGCAGAAGGCGGACATGATTAACCCAAAGGGTTACTTAATTTGTCCATGCGCGGAGATGGGTCCGGTGTCCTGACGCAGAATACATCCCTCTCAAACCAAATGGTTTTCGGGCGTTACGATCGGCCGCTTGGTGGCGGAGCGGACTTCACGCAATCGTGTTTGGAGAAGGGCGAGCTGCTCTTCTATCTCAAAGAGTTCATTGGCCGGATCGACGGGGTTGATTGCCTCGGTTTTGCGGCGATCGGCGGCGGCCACTTCCTCGTGCATCTCGGTCATCCCATTCATCACGACCCCGATGAAGAGATTGAGCATGATCATCGTGCCGAGCAGGATGAATGAGACAAAGTAAAAGATGACAGCGCCTGCGCTTGTCCCGGGCAACATGTTGCCGCGCATGATCTCCACCCATCCTTCCAATGTAATGACCTGAAAGAGGGAGAGCATCGCGCCGCCCAGGGTGCCGAAGTGCTCAGGATCGGCCTTGCCGAACAGGAAGACGCCGAGCACCCCATAAATATAAATCACCAGCGACAGGAGGAGCGCCACGTAACCCATCGATGAGACGCTATGGAGGAGGGCGCCGACTAGCATCTGGAGACGTGGAAGGGCCGAGACAAGGCGGAGCAGTCGTAACACGCGGGCAAGTCGCAAGACTGCCGCGAACTCCGCGTCGAAGGGTAGAAAACAAATCGCCACGATTACGAAATCGAACACGTTCCATGGGTCCCGAAAGAACCGGGCTGGCTGGCTGCCCTGGGCTCCGATCTTGATGGCGAGCTCCGCAACGAAGATCCAGAGGATCAGCTTGTCCAGGAAGTGGAGCAACCCACCATGGCGGGCCATGATCTCGGCGCTCGTTTCCAACCCCACAACCGCGCCTGCTGCAAGGATGACGGCGATCATCCCGTTCTGAAACCATTTGGATAGGGCGATTCGCTTGAGAATAGTCGTCATGTTGGCGGTCTGTTTGGGGCGTGGCAGGAGATTTTTCAAGCGCGCGTGGAAGGGGGGGAGGTCGGCGGAGGTCGTGGCAGAGGCGTCCCGCCTCTTTTCTTGAATGCCGGAATGACGAGGGGGACGGGGACGATTAACCGCAAAGAACGCATAGATCGCAAAGTGTTAGGAATTTGGAATCTTTGTGCTCTTTGCGTTCTTTGCGGTTATCCAAGTTCTGATTTACGCCCTTTTTGTTCTCTGCTGTTTGCGCGGCAGAATCTCCCGCACTACGTCCGCCAATTGTTTCGCTGTGGGCAGCTTGCCTTTCAACTCCACTTCCACGTCATCCTTTTCCGCGCAGAGGATGATGCCGATGGACGGCCAGTCGTCCGGGCCGCGTTCCTTCTCATTGAGCAGGTTCAGATAGAAATCCATTTTGCCCGCGTGCTCCGGCTCGAACTCGCCGATTTTCAAATCAAACGCGACCAGCGCCTTGAGGAAACGGTGATAAAACAGCAGGTCCACGAAGTATTCCTTCTTCCCCAGCACCAGCCGGTATTGCCGGCCCACGAAACAGAAACCGTAGCCCAACTCCAAGATGAACTGCTGAACGCGCCCAATCAGCCGGTCCTCCAGTTCCCGCTCTTTCATAGGCTTCGCGATGCCGAGAAACTCCAGATTGTAACGGCTCTTAAGCATTTCATCGGCCTGCTCCGCCAGATGTTCCGGCAAGGCCAGATCGAAGTTGTGCGTCTTCTTCTCCAGCACCGACCGCTCGTAAGCTCCTGCTTTGATCTGATTGAGCAGCACACTGCGGCTCCATCCGCACTGCGCCGTGGCGCGCAGGTAGTAGAATAAGCCTGCGGCACTTTTGACTTTGCCCAGCAGGAAAACATGATGGCCCCACGGAACGGTCGCGGCCAATTCTCGCACAGCCTGTGCGAGAAATTTGTCCTGAGGAGTATCTTTCGGAGTTCTCTCTAATTCTCGCACAGCTTGTGCGAGAAATTCTGGACTCGAATACGCCTCGAAGAATTGTCGCATTCGCCACACATTCGCGGGGGAAAACCCCGTCATATTCGGAAACTCTGCCCGTAGGTCCGTTGCAAAACGCTCCACCACCGCATCTCCCCAGCCCACAGTCCGCTGCTTATCCACGATCCCGTGTCCGATGTCCCAGTAAAGCAGCACCAGTTCACGGTTCACCGCACGCCCGGCTTGGAGGCGGGCAGATTGAATCCGGTTCTTCACTTCCGTGAAGAAGGCGGCGTAATCGGGGGCGAGGATTGAGGGCTTCATGTAAGTTCGATTAACCGCAAAGAAACCAAAGACCGTATTGAGCCGGAATCCACAAATTCTTTGCGCCCTTTGCGTTCTTTGCGGTTATTAAAGTTCCATCTCAGCCGTGACAGGGCTTTGCCTCGCACGGTAGATTGCCATCCCGCCATGGCCGCCCTCTCCAAAGATGATGTTGCTGATACGCTCGAATCAATCGCCCGGTTGCTGGAGTTGAAGGGGGAGAACCCTTTCAAAATCCGCGCTTACACCAATGCGGCGCGCGCCCTTGAGACCTTTAGCGGGAATCTGGAGAAATTGGCGGCCGAAGAACGGCTTGGCGAGATCCCGGGGATCGGCAAAGCCATTGCCGAGAAGATCAAGGAATTGGTCCAGACGGGGAAGTTGATCTATCACGAGGAACTGAAGGCGGAGTTTCCCCCGGGATTGTTCGATCTGTTTGAGCTCCAAGGTCTCGGACCCAAGAAGATCAAGATGGTCTGGGAGAAGCTGGGGGTAACCTCGGTTCCCGAGCTGGAAACAGCTTGCAAAGATGGGCGGGTCGCGGCCCTGGCCGGGTTCGGCGAAAAGACCGCCAAGAACATCTGTATCGCGATCGAGGCCCGGGCCAAACATGCGGGCCGGTTTAAATTCGGGGAGATCGCCGCGGACGCTGAGCGCATGCTGGCCGCGCTCCGGGAACATCCCGACGTCGTCCAGGTGAGCATTGCCGGGAGTTATCGCCGCCGGAAAGAGATCGTGGGCGACCTTGATTTCATCGCCGCCACCAACGCGCCGGAAGCAGTCTCCAATTTCTTTGTCGGGCACGAAATGGTGGAGAGCGTCATGGTCAACGGGGCAACCAAATCCAGTGTGCGTTTGAAGTGCGGGATCCAGGCCGATCTGCGCGTGGTCACAGGGGCGGAGTATCCGTTTGCGCTCAATTATTTTACCGGGTCGAAGGAACACAACATCGGGATCCGATCAAGGGCGCTCACGCGCGGCTGGACGTTGAACGAATACCGGCTGGCACAGGTGGTTGCCCCCAAGAAAACGCCGGAGCCGATCCCTCCGATCCACGAGGAACGCGACCTTTACCGGGCGCTGGGCCTTGATTACGTCGAGCCGGAACTGCGCGAGGATCGCGGGGAAATACAGGCGGCAGAAAAGCACGAGCTTCCCGACCTGATCGACCTAGAAAATCTGCGCGGCACATTTCACAACCACACGACTGCCAGCGACGGGCGTTCGACCCTTGCCGAGATGGCCGATGCGGCGCAGGAACTCGGGTTGCAATACCTCGGGATAGCCGATCACAGCCGGGCCTCGTTCCAGGCGCACGGGCTCGACCCGGAGCGGCTCCTTGCGCAAGTGGCTGAGATCAAGGAGCTTAACAAAAGTTATGACGGCCATTTCCGGCTTTTTACCGGGACAGAGTGCGACGTGCTCAAGGATGGGACGCTTGATTTTTCCGATGAAATATTAGGGCAGCTTGATTACGTGGTGGCTTCGATTCACTCTGTATTCAATCTGCCGGAAGCGGAGATGACAAAGCGGATCATCCGGGCGATCTCCAATCCGTATGTGACGATGTTGGGACACATGACTGGGCGTCTATTG
>JAYUPM010000427.1:0-3041 GCA_043760145.1 Spartobacteria bacterium | reverse complement strand
GAGCTCAGCTTTTTCCCTATGCACACTCGCGCAAATCTCCTGGTGCTCTGCGTTCTGCTTAGCACTCCACTGGCTAACGCCGCCAACTTCGACCGCGCCACCTTTACCGAACTGGTCAAAGACGTCACCGTCCTTGCGCCGGCGACTAAAAAACAGCGAACCCCACAGCTCAGGGATATATTCACCACTCCGGATGTGTTGCGCACCGGCCCCGAATCCCGCGCTGAGATGATCGCCGACGACCAGACCGTGACGCGGGTCGGCGCAAATAGCCTATTTTCCTTCGAACCCCAGAAGCGCGAGATCAACCTGCAGCGCGGCAGCGTTCTATTCAATTCCCCCAGTGGCAAAGGAGGCGGCACAATCAAAACCGCCGCCGCCACCGCGGCAGTCCTCGGCACGACTATGATTGTCGTTACGACCAAGAATGGCGGATTCAAGGTGTTGCTGATTGAAGGCCGGGGAAAGGTGACATCCACCAAGGGAGAGGCGCGCGTCCTCCATGCGGGTCAAATGGTCTTTGTGTTGCCGGGAGAGAAAATGGGACCGGTTTATAATTTTCAATTAAAGGAACAGGTTGCAGCTTCCAGGCTCATCGGCGGCTTCAAGCGCCCCCTTCCTTCGCTGCCGAAAATTATCGCGGCTGTTGCCCGGCAGAATTCCCAAATTGACAAGGGCGCGCTAACCAAGACGGGCCTGCTTGCCGGGGATAATCCGAACGAGGCTTACCAGGTGGACACGGTTGCCACCGAATCGATATTGAATGAAGAAGAAACCCCGGCGGAGATTTTTAAACTCGGGAACGCGCTGATCGATTCGCCGGACCTGGATCCCAATCACATCTTTGCAGGCGGGACAGGAGTGGCAGGCAACGGCACTTTATTTTTAGCCCTAAACACGTTGATCCATACGGCGTCGATCGACCTGAACGCGTATCCGGGGGAATCGTTTGAATTTATTTCGCTTAACAACCTCCATTTCGCCAGCTCCGTTAAGGTGGATGGTGACATGCCTGTTTACTTCCTCGCAGGTGGCACGATAACCAACGCTCCCGGGACGCTGGTGGAACTCAATAATTCACTGACCAGCTTTGGTGCCCTGGGTGGTGTGCTGTCGGAAGATCTGGCTGACAATTCGGGCAATGCGGGTCAGCAGGATTTCAATGGCTCCAAGCCTTTGCGCCTGGTGGATTTTGCGCTTATCAACCATGGTGGAGATCTCGATTTCTTCGCGCCATCGATCATCCTCAACAACGCTGGCCTGATGGCGGCCCGGAACCTTGATGTCCACTCGGACGACTCGATTCATCTCTTCAACAACATCACAGCGCTGCAAACCTGGTCGTTTGCCCCGGCCGGCGTCACAGATGGTTCGGGTGGCCCGCCCCCCATCCTGCAGGCCGATACCAGCTTCTCTTCTTTCGGCACGGCCTTGGAAGCGGGCGATCGCCTCCGGATAAATGCCGAAACTGATTTCTCGGCTTTTCAAACTGATTTCGTTGCCGAGAACACCGAGATCCGCGCGGGCGGTTCCTTGAGAGCCAAGAACGTTCGCTTCTCCAATCGTGATTTCGATGATTATCGCGGAAACGTTTCGCTCCAGGCTGGCACATTCCTGGAAGTCTCAGGGGCGCGTTTTCAGGCAAACGTCGTCTCGATGGAAGCCCGCACCATTATCCTCAATAACCTAAGTTTTGCCGACGGCTCGACGGTCTATTTAACATCACTCCTGGGCGTATTGGCGCCAAATCCCAACACCGGCGCCCCACCTGAGCCGGGTAAAGTAAACTTTATCCAGGATGTGAATTACGGGTCGAGCCCCGCCGAGACAAGGATCCGCACGATCCCCGGCCCCGGCATCCATATTCGATAGGCCACACGAATCCGCCCTTCCTTATGAAAAACGTTCTGTTGGTTTTAGCGGCCGGGCTCGCGCTCTCAAGCGCAGCACTGGCACAGGCTCCTCAAATTGTCCGCACGGAAGGAGCGCTTCGTCAGCTCCAGAGTGCCGGCCAGCGCCAGTCCATCACTTCGCTCTCCAACCGATATGCCGATGGCGATGTCGCCCCGGAACTTTACCCCGGCGAATCCGCCGATGTCGGCCCTCAATACCTCATGATTGCGAAGGTCAAACGCACGCTGTTTGAGGTCGGCGCCGATGTGCAGTATTTCTATACCTCCAACATGTTGCTCTCGGAGAAAGGCAACACAGATACAGGCATCCTGATTTCCACCACGCAGTTTGCATTCGCCCCCACACCTTACGCCCTTGGGGACGGGCACATGGCGCTCCGGGCGGGTTATCGCCAGCAGTTCTATCTTTACGGACTCGACGATACCTCCAATCAACTCAACAACTTTGATTTCTCAGTCGGCACGGTATTTCTGAATGCCCGTTATACCACGGCCAACCATTGGACGGGGTTCGTTGGGTTCGAATACAATCGCCTTATCAGCCACGTCGATAACTGGAACGAATTCTATACCGAGCTGCTCCCGACATGGGGCGTGGAGAAACAAATCCCATTTGGTGAAAATAAAATCCTCTCCCTTGCGTATGTCGGGGCCCAGCACTTCACACATACCGATCCCGCCCCGACCAACAATGCCAGTGACCGGCTCGATTCCATTTTATCGGCAACGTGGAGCTGGCAATTCTACCCCGGCTTTATCCTGCAACCATTTTACCGGTTCCAGCACACCCACTATTGGGAGAATAGTGATCGCAACGATTTCTTCCATACCGTCGGCGCTTCCCTCACCTGGCTCATCAACGATTGGGCTTCGCTCCGCACTTTCACCAGCTGGGAGCTGCGCGATTCCAACGATCCCGCCATCTCCGATTACGAAAAGTTCGATACCGGCGTGGGCGTCTCGGCGATTGTCCGGTTTTAGGGGATCGGACCGATCCCAGCATCGGACCGATCAGTCGGATCCGACCGATCGGTCGGATCGACTCGCCTGACCCGGCTCGCAGGTTGGTTTTTCACTGGCTCGCATCGATTTTGCGGGATGGATCCCGCCCCGCACAGCAAGCTCCGG
>JAYUPM010000426.1:0-7813 GCA_043760145.1 Spartobacteria bacterium | reverse complement strand
CATTCGGGCTTCCGGCGATTTCGAAGATTCTTACGCCGGACCCGCCAGTCGCCCCGGAACCTGCGCTGCGGGAGGAATCGACGCCAATTTCCGTGGAGAGCAGCGTGCCCGCAGGGGTCACGGATGTGGGCGCGCCGAAAAGCGACGAGAAGATCATCCATATCAAGCCGCCGATTATCCTGAAGGAGCTTTCGGCCCAGATGGGACTCAAGCCCTTTGTCCTCATCCAGGACTTGATGGCGATGAATATCTTTGCCGCTGCCAACCAGGCAATCGAGCCGGATGTCGCGACCAAAGTATGCGCCAAGCACGGTTTTACTTTTGAACGGGAGAAACGAAAGGAAGGCGGCGGGGTGCATAAGGCCCCTGAAAAAATCATGGAACCGCCAAAGGTTCCTGAAAAGCCAAAGGAAGACGAGTTGCGGTTACGGGCGCCAATTGTCACTTTCATGGGACACGTCGATCACGGCAAAACCACGCTCATGGATACTATCCGCAAGGCGCGGGTGGCGGCCGGCGAGGCAGGCGGAATTACGCAGCACATCGGCGCGTATTCGGTGAGTTACAAAAACCAGAAGATCACTTTCCTGGATACTCCCGGCCACGCCGCGTTCACCGCGATGCGTGCCCGCGGGGCGAATGTCACCGATATCGCGGTGATCATTGTCGCGGCCGATGACGGGATCATGCCGCAGACCATTGAAGCCATCAATCACGCGAAGGCGGCGAAGGTGCTCATCATGGTGGCGATCACAAAAATCGATGTCCCCGGGGCCAACGTGGACAAGGTCAAGGGACAGCTCCAGGAGAAGGGGCTCACCCCGGAAGATTGGGGCGGCGATATCATTGTCTGCCCAGTTTCAGCCGTAAAAGGAATCGGCGTGGATCACTTTCTTGAAAGCATCCTGCTCGTGTCCGAAGTGGCGGAATTAAAGGCCAGTTCGCAAGCCAATGCCCGCGGGACCGTCATCGAAGCCCAAATCGAACAGGGACGCGGCCCGACCGCTTCGGTCATTGTCCGCATGGGGACCCTGAAGGCAGGCGACGCTTTCATCTGCGGAAGTTTCAGCGGCAAAGTCAAATCACTCATGGACGACATGGGCAAACCCCTCAAAAGCGCCGGCCCGGCGACCCCGTGCAAAGTCCTTGGTTTCTCCGGACTCCCCAATGCGGGCGACGAACTAGTGGTGATGGAAAACGAGCGGGCGGCCACGGCATTAAGTGAGGACCGGCTTGCAGCGCAGCGTCTTCAGAAATTGGCGACCCCGCAACGGGCAACACTGGAGAATCTTTTCGACAGCCTGGCAGCCGGCAAGAAGCCCAACCTCAAGCTTATCCTAAAGACAGATGTGCAGGGGTCGTGCGAAGCCGTGGTCAATTCGCTGCGCCAAATTGAGAGCCGCAAAATTGATCTCGATATTGTCCACGCAGCTGTCGGGCCGATTACAGAATCCGATGTCCTGCTCGCCACCGCCTCCGACGCCGTGGTCATTGGATTTAGCATCAAAACGGAGTCGAGTGCCGCGAACACAGCGCGCCGCGAAGGGGTCCAGATCAAACTTTTCTCGATCATCTACGAACTCATCGACCAGGTGAAGGAAGCGATGGCCGGAATGCTGGAGCCTGAGAATCGCGAAACGGTCATTGGCCATGCCGAAGTCAAAAAAGTATTTGAGCTTTCCCGCGGGCTAGTCGCAGGAAGCCTTGTCACCGACGGGCGGATCGCGCGGGCCGGCCGGGCCCGGGTGCTTCGCGGACGCCAGCCCATTTACGACGGCGGCCTCGCCACACTTCGGCGCTTCACCGAGGACGTCAAAGAAGTCCGCAGCGGACTGGAGTGCGGCATCAAGCTGGGCGACTTCAACGAATACGAACCCGGCGACATCATCGAGTGCTACACGCTCGAAAAAGTTCCGCAGAAGCTCTAACTTTAAGGAGTCGGGGAACGCGGCCCGGACTTCGAGCGCAAAACCCGCCCTCGACCTGCCGTTCCCGACGCCTGACATTTGACCATGAAACATCGTCTTGAAAGGGTCAACGAACTCATCCGGCGGGAACTCGGCGAACTACTGACGCGGGAGATGCGGTTTGAGTCCAAGCTGGCGACCGTCCAGCAGGTGGACATCACGCCGGATCTGAAGCACGCCCACGTTTACATCAGCTTCATCGGGGCGGAAGCCGAGCAGCACAGCGACATGGCGTTGCTTCACGCCAAACGCGGCCATCTCCAGAAAGAACTCGCCCGGCGGGTCGTGCTCAAGTTCACCCCGCATCTTCATTTCAAAATTGACGAAGCCATGGAGCGGGGAAGCCGCGTGCTTAACATCATGGGCGAACTCGAACCGCTTCCGCCGGATCAATACGGCGACGAACCCAAACCTTAAACACCCTGCCGATTTCGACCGAAATCCCGCTCAAGGATTCCCTTCCATTTGCACATGAAATCCAACTGCAGCCTCCAGGAGATCGCCGAAGTCCTACGGACCCGTCAGCGTTTCGTTATCATGAGCCACTTGCGACCCGATGGCGATGCCCTCGGTTGCGAACTGGCCATGGCGCTCTGTCTTAAACAACTGGGCAAGGATGTCACTGTCTGGAACGAGGACGGGATGCTGGACAAATACAGTTTTCTTCCACACTCGGACTTGGTGAAGCAGCCCCCGGCGGAGCCGCAGGAATTTGAGGTGGCGATTGCGCTGGATACAGCCGTGCAGAATCGAGTTGGGACCTGTTTTGCATCGCTAAAAGGGACGGAGCTCTGGATCAACATCGATCATCACAACACCAATAATCATTACGGCGACCTGGCTTATGTCGACCCTTCGGCGCCCGCCACAGGCCAGATCCTCTTCGAACTCTTCCGCCAAAACGATCTCCCGCTCACATACGAAATGGCGGATAATCTCTTCGTCGCCATCTCAACAGATACCGGCTCCTTTCAGTATCCGAACACAACGGCGCGGACATACAAGATCGGCGCCGAGCTAATTCGGGCCGGGGTCAATGTCGGGCTGCTCTCACAGAAACTTTACGAGAGTTATCCACGGCGCCGTCTTGAATTGCTGCGCGCGTTGCTCAACGTAATGCGCCTCACCTGCAACGACCGGGTCGCCAGTTTCACCCTGTCGCTGGCGATGGCGCAATCCATCGGAGCCAAGCCCGAGGATAACGAGGGGCTCATCGATTATATCCGCGCCATTGAAGGCGTTGTTGCCGCCGCGTTCATCGAGGAATTGCCCGACAACAAAGTGCGCATCAGCCTTCGCTCAAAAGAAAAAAGAATAGATGTCGCCAAAATTTGCGCCCGGTATGGCGGCGGCGGCCATACGCTCGCAGCGGGTGCCCGCCTCAACGGCCCATTGGCGCAAGTCGAAGCCGAAGTCCTCTCAGCCATCTCCTATGAATTCGAACAATCCTGATGGTGTCCTCTTAGTAGACAAAGCCCAAGGGATGACGTCGCATGATGTTGTCGCCATTACCCGGCGCTGCCTCGGCACCAGGAAAGTTGGCCATTGCGGCACACTTGATCCGCTCGCCACAGGCCTGCTCCTCATCGTTATCGGCAAAGGCACCAAGATCTCATCCCTGCTCATGAGCGAGGACAAGGAATACGTCGGCACCATGCAACTAGGCATCCTCACCGACAGCCAGGATGCCGATGGCAAGGTCACAGAAACCCGCGTGGTCCCCGAATTCGTTCCCGGCCAAATCGAGGCGGCCTTCGCAAAATACAACGGCGATTTCTACCAGATGCCGCCGATGGTTTCAGCGATCAAGAAAGAAGGGGTGCCACTCTACAAGCTCGCCCGCCAGGGCAAGACAGTCGAACGAGAGCCACGGTTTGTGCACGTTTACGCCCACGAAATCCTCGCGGTCCGTCCGACCGAAATCGACTTCAGGATCGTCTGTTCCAAAGGCTTTTACGTCCGCACTTATGCCTTCGATATCGGCAATGATCTCGGATGCGGAGCCCATCTAAAATCTCTGCGCCGCACAAAAAGCGGGAAGTTCACCCTTGAAAATTCCGTGACCGTCGCCGATCTCAAAACCCAGCCAGCAGAAGCGATCATGTCGAAAATGCTGAGCCTTCCGACAGTCTCACGGATGCGCGGGGCATGACCTTTTGAAGTGAGCCAGATCCATCGATCCATCGCTGAATTGGCCACCGTCCGCGGACCGATCGTCCTGGCCATTGGCGTTTTCGATGGAGTCCATCTGGGCCACCGCGCAGTGATCCAACGCGCCCTCGCCGATGCCCGGCAAATGGGCGGAACAGCCATTGTCGTCACTTTCGATCCGCATCCCATCAAGGTGTTGCGCCCGGAACAAGCGCCACGCCTTCTCTCATCGACGCCTCATAAAATCCGGCTCATCCACGAGCTCGGTGCGCATTGCCTTTTGATCATCCCATTCGATCAAACTTTCGCGGCGCTCCCCCCGGAACAGTTCATCCGGGAACTGGCCCGCGCATGCCAGCCATTGCGCGAAATCTGCGTCGGCCATCAATGGTCCTTTGGCAAGGGACGCGCCGGCAATCTTGAGCTTCTCGAAAAACTCGGGGCGCAACTCGGCTTTGAGGAAGTTGGGGTCGAAGCGGTCCAGATCGACGGTCAGATCGTTAGCAGCACATTGATCCGGCAAGCGATCGAAACGGGCGATCTCGCGACCGCCACAAAACTCCTCGGGCGTCCGTTCACCCTTCTAGGCACAGTTGTGAAAGGCGATCAACTCGGACGGACCCTCGGATTTCCCACTGCCAATCTCACGGCTCACAACGAACAGTTCCCGCCCAACGGTGTGTATGCGGTCACGGTTGGGCGGGGCGATCAACAGCATGCGGGGGTTGTGAACATTGGCGTCCGTCCGACGATTGCCCACGCCACTGGAGAGCGCGTTCTTGAAGTCCATCTCCTCGATTTTGACGGTGATCTTTATGGCGAAGATCTCGAGCTCACTTTCCATCAGTTCCTGCGCCCAGAGATCAAGTTCGCCAATTTGGAAGCCCTCCGCGAACAGATTGTCTGCGATATCGCAGCGGCCCGATCCGAGATTACGCAAGGCGAATCCCTTGGCGGAAACTCCTGTCCAAATTAAAGAATCAAGATGGGGCGGCGACGACGGGAGCGTGGAAACGAGTTGGAAATGGAATCGAATTTTAGTCCGGCGTAAATCGAAGCATTATCGGATTTTACCATAGGAAATGCCGACTATTTGGCAGCGTTGACACGGAAATGAAACGTGTTTTTATTAGGAAATGATCATTCGCTACTGTATCCCATCCGACTGGATCGCCTATGATCGGTTCGCCATTTTCGATGAATTGATGGCCGCCAAGGCAGCAATGTTGGCTCTAAGGGAAATGCCATTCCAGCGAAGCTGGGCCAATCAACTTCAACGCATTCAACTCAAACGTGAGATCGCGGGAACCTCCCGAATAGAAGGGGCCGAGTTCACGGAAAAGGAATTGGAGGCGGCAATGCGTGAAACCCCGGGCCAACTCGAAACGCGCTCACAGAAACAGGCAGCAGCAGCGGTGGCGACCTATCGCTGGATCGCGCACATTGAATCGGATCGACCATTGGATGAAGCACTGATCCTTGACGTGCATCGCCGCTTGGTGACGGGGTGCGATGACGATCACTGCCCGCCAGGCCGATTGCGGGAGAGGGATCAGAATGTGACTTTTGGCGCTCCCCGTCACCGAGGGGCCGAGGGCGGAGAGGAGTGCAAGACGGCAATGAGCGGGTTGGTGGAAGCGGCGCGCACGACGTTTCGCGCACATGATGCGCTGATCCAGGCGCTCGCCGTGCATTATCACTTTGCGGCGATGCACCCTTTTCTGGATGGCAATGGACGGACTGCGCGGGCACTGGAGGCGTTGATGCTTCAGAGGATTGGATTGCGGGACACGCTCTTTATCGCAATGTCGAACTACTACTACGAGCACAAGGTCGAATACCTCACGGCGCTTAATGACACACGGGAGGCGGAGCCTGATCTAACTCCGTTTCTGAGGTTCGCGTTGCGTGGAGTTGCGAGTCAATGCCGACGGCTCCTTTCGGAAATCCGATTGCAAGTTACAAAGGCGCTCTACCGCAACACAGTTACTGATTTATTTGGGCGCCTGAAAACACCGCGCAAACGCGTCGTCTCCAATCGCCATGTGCAACTTCTCAACGTCCTGCTGGACGAGGAAGAAATCGCATTGGAAGAACTCACCAAGCGCACCGCCCATTTTTATCCGGTCAAGAATCCATACAAAGCGCTGATCCGCGACCTGAGCTATCTAATTGAGTTGAAGGCCATCGCGGCCGAACGACTCACGGAACCGGCCGGGTTCTTGATTTCAATTCGCTTGGAATGGCCCACGGAAATTACGGAGACGGAGTTTTTCCGTAAGGTAAAAGCACTCCCGAAAGCAAAGATTCACGGCTTTCTTTCGACGTGAGTCAAATCGCTGCAAACACGCCAATCGCCCGCGATATCGCAGTGGCCCGGCCCTTGATTGAGCAACACCAATAGGACACGGAGGGGCGGCATCTTGCCGCCCTTGATTACTTCAAAGGCGGCTGGAAGCGCGCCTCTCCCTGTCAACACGGCAGCGTTTCGTTGAGCGCCTTCCAGAGCGCTTCGGCAGCGGCCGCGAGCTGCTCGTCTGTCGCGCAATAGGGCGGCACCAACACCAGCACATCGCCAATCGGCCGGGTAAGTAATCCGAATTTTTTCGCCGCTTCACACACATGATACCCGACCCGCTGCGCAATGGGGAATCGCCCGCGGGTCTCAAAATCTTGCACGAGTTCAATGGCGCAAATCATCCCTTCCCGCCGCACATCACCGACATTCGGATGCTGCCAGAACCGCTGAATGAGGTCGCCAAGATGACGCCCCTTTTCCTCAATTAACGAAAGCGTGTTGTCGCGCGCGAAGATGGCGAGATTGGCGCGCGCAACGGCACATCCAAGTTGATTGCCGCTATAGCTGTGACCGTGGAAGAACGTTTTGAATTCGTCATATTCACCAAGAAACGCCGCAAAGATTTCCTCGGTCGCGATCGTTGCCGCAAGCGGCAAATACCCTGCGGTGAGGCCCTTGGCCAGGGCGATCACGTCGAATTGCACCTCCTCTTTTTGAAAGGCAAACATCGCGCCTGTCCGCCCGAATCCGGTGAATACTTCATCCAGAAACAGCCAGACACCGCGTTCCCGGCAGAGCGCGGCGACCCGCCTCAAGTAACCCTCGGGATGCATCGCCATCGAACCCGCCCCTTGCACCAGCGGCTCGAGAAGAAATGCGGAGGCCCGGCCTCCCAGTTCATCAAGAGCCTTCTCCACTTCGCCGACACATTCCCATTCGCACTGCCGGGCAAGACGCGCATCGACATCCCGTTCCGGCTTTGCCCGGTTGTAAGGACAGCGGTAACAAGCCGGAGTCATCACTTCGCGGCTCTCAAAAAGCAGATCGCGATACGCCGCGTGGAAAAGCGGGCTGTGCCCGACGCTCATCGCCCCGACGGTATCCCCATGATATCCCGCTGCCAGCGAGAGAAACACTTTCCGATCTGGTTCTCCGCGCTGGATCCGCGCCTGATGAATCATCTTCACGCCCGCTTCCACAGCCGTCGAACCGTCATCAGAAAGGAAAACTTTCATCGCGCCCGGCTGCGCTTCAGGATCACCCGCGATCCAGCGCAGAAGCTCTTCGGCGAGCTGTGGCGCCACTTCGTTTGTGAGTCCAAGAAATGAGCTGTGTGCGATCCTGCCGAGTTGCACGCGAAGCGCTTCATCGATCTCCGCCCGGCGATGCCCGTGCA
>JAYUPM010000425.1:0-3045 GCA_043760145.1 Spartobacteria bacterium | reverse complement strand
TCCCTCGTCCTCGATTCCCCGTCCATTGTCGTTTTCGAGGACGAGGACGAGGGACGAGGACGAGGACGATAAACCCGCTTAAGTTCGCGCCATTCGGGTCGGAGGTCAGGTGGTCCAGTATTGTCCGTGATATCCGTGCCCTCCGTGGTTGAAATTGAGTCGTCTCCCGTTTGCAAACCCCTGAGTCCTTTCCGTGCTATTCCGTGTATTCTGTGGGCCAAAAATTCCGTGTCTTTCGTGGGCCATCCTTGGCCTTGCTTTTAAAGGCCGCGTCGCGACAGGCTGGCACCCCCCATTATGAAATACACACCCTCCATTGCCGGCGTCTTGCTCGGCTTGCTCTTTATCATGTCGTCGGTCGTGGTTCTCTTTAATCTTAAGGCGATGCCGCCGTTGCCTGAAGGGACGCCGGCTGCGATGTTCATGGGCGCCTTGGGACCAACCGGTTACATGACCTTTGTCAAAGTCCTGGAGCTGATCGGCGGGATTCTCGTCGCCATTCCGCGGACCCGCAATTTTGGGCTATTGGTGCTCGGACCGATCCTGGTGAACATCCTGGCGTTCCACCTCTTCATCCTGAAAGGCGCAGGCCTCTTCAATCCCATGATCATCGTGATTGTGGTGCTCGCCCTTTATCTGCTCTGGGCCGGACGCAAGAACTTCGCGGGTCTTCTGACCCCGTAGCAAAGACCTAAGGCAGAAAGTTTGGAACCGATTGAAGAGGGCGTTGCGGAGGCATCGGTCTTTGGTCTTTATCCCTTTGCGTTGTTCGGCCAATCTGACCCTGTATGACCAATAAAAAAATCGGCTGTTTGGGAGCGCTCCTCGTTGCGCTTCTCTGCCTGAGCCTCTTCATTAATATCTTCTTTCTTGCGGCCCGCGGCACCACCAGCCCCACGGCGAGTTTGGGCGGGGGCAGCGGGAACGCCCCGAAATTTGATGAAGCGGTGGTGGTGGCGTCCAAGCACCGGAGCGAGAAAATTGCGCTTATTTATTTGCGGGGAATCATAACCAGCTCCGAGCCTGGCTCGATTGGGGAGACAATGGTGGACGACCTCAAGATCCAGCTCAAACAGGCTTCCGACGATGACAAGGTCAAGGCGATCGTTCTCTATATCGATTCGCCCGGCGGCGAGGTGACCGCCTCGGACACGATCTACAACGCCGTGCGCCAGGTCCGGGAGAAAAAACCGGTCGTCGTTTACATGGGATCATTGGCGGCGTCTGGCGGGTATTACATTGCGTGCGGCGGCACCTGGCTGATCGCGAATGACACCACATTTACGGGCAGCATCGGGGTGATCATGCAGACCCTCAATTATCAGCAACTGATGGGCAAAATCGGGCTCGAAGCGGTGACATTCAAGAGTGGTAAATTCAAGGACATGCTCAGCGGTTCGCGCCAAATGACCGACGAGGAAAAGACATATGTCCAGGCCTTGGTGATGCAGACTTACGGGAAATTCGTCGGGATCGTCGCCAAGGAACGCGGTCTGCCCGAGGAGGAGCTTCGCGCCGGGCTCGCCGATGGACGCGTGATCTCGGGTAAAGATGCGCTGCCCGCGAAGCTCGTCAATCAGCTCGGGAGCGTGGAAGACGCTTACGCCAAGGCGATGGAGTTGGGAGGGGCGCCTGAAGCGGCTGTTATTCGGTATGAGTCGGGATTCAAACTCGGCAAACTCTTCCGGATGTTCGGCCAATCCGAAAAAACAAACATCGAAGTCCATCTTCCCAACACACTGGTTCCGAAACTGGAAGCCGGTCGGCTTTACTATCTCCCAAGCTTTTACGCCCAGTAAGCTCTTGGGGGATTCAGGAATTGTGATAGCCGCAATGGGGCTCAAACCGCGCACCCAATTTGGATACCGCCCACACTGTCACCCAACTTCTCCTCCAAGGAAGCTCCCTGGCGATTCTCGCAGCCGGCATCGGGATTTATTTTAATCTTTTCCGCCGGGTTTTAAAGGGCGGCGGGAAGGTGCGTTGCGCCGAGTTCGCTTTTCCCGATCTCATGGTGACCATGGTCCTGGGAGGGTTTTTCGCCGCTCTTTCCGCATTCACCTTTCTAAGTCCCGCTCCCGACGCCCAGCCCATCCAGCCTGAGAGCATTTTGCCGGGCGCTTTTTTCTTCCTTATCCTTTTACTCGGGGTCCTGGGGTTCCTCCGTTTCCGGGAGATCAGTCTGGAGCGATTGTTCGGATTCGACCGGATCTCAATCGGGCGGGCGTTCGCAATTGGAGCAGGCCTGGTGCTGGCAGCTTTCCCGCTGATCATTGCGGCCTCCGCACTTACTCTCCTGCTGATAAAGGATCCGGGGGAGGAACAGGAGCTGGTGACACTCTTCCGCGAAGTGGCCAGCAAATCAGATTTCTCAGTCATGGGCAAAATCTTCGTGGCCGGGGTTTGTGTGGCGCCGATCGCTGAGGAATTTCTTTTCCGCGGTTACTTTTACGGGGTGCTCAAAAAGTATTGTGGCGGGATCACCAGCGGGTTGCTGACTGCCGCCCTGTTTGCGGCCATCCACACGAATCTGGCCTCATTCCCAAGCCTCTTCATCCTCGCCCTCTGTCTGACGATTGCATACGAATCCACCGGCAACATCCTTGTCCCGGTGGCGATGCACTCGCTCTTCAACCTGACCCAGCTCGGTTATCTTTACTGGATGGCGGTGGGGAAATGACGAACCGCTCCACCCTCACCCTTGAAACGATCGGCGAGGATCGGCTTGTCGCCTCGCTCATCCGCACGCTCCCAACCGGGGCGGCTGTGCGTGTCGGGGCCGGGGATGATTGTGCGGTCATCGGCCGGCCCCGCGATTCGCGATGGACTCTCTTGAAAACCGATGTGGTCGTGGAAGGCATCCATTTTCATCCGGATGAAGACGCGCGCCGGGTCGGATGGAAGGCGATGTGCCGGGCAATCAGCGATATCGCGGCAATGGGCGGGGTGCCGGAGCATGCGCTCGTTACCCTGGCCGCGCGCCGCGATCTGCCAGTGGCATGGGTCAAACGGCTCTACACCGGCTTGGAACGGGCCGCCCGCCAG
>JAYUPM010000424.1:0-7838 GCA_043760145.1 Spartobacteria bacterium | reverse complement strand
AAGATTGCTGCCAGGCGCTTTCGATACCGCCGACCCGAAAATATCAGAGCGAAGGAGGCCCGGGAATGGTGGACATTCTCACTCTCCTCAAAGGGAGCGATACCCCTGCCGAAGATCAGACGAGGTTTTTGAAGGCGCAAATTCTCTTTTGGCTGATCGGCGCGACCGACGGACACGCCAAGAACTTCAGCATCTTTCTCGGGCCGGGTGGACGCTTCAACATGACGCCGCTCTACGATGTTCTCACCGCACAACCCAGCCTTGATGCGCACCACATTGTGAAAAAACAAATGAAGCTGGCGATGTCGGCAGGCAACAGTCGGCACTACACGATGGAGTCAATCCAGGGTCGGCATTTCGGGCAAACCGTTGAACGCGCAGGTTTGCCGGCAGCCATTGCGCACAACGCGTTGGAGGAAGTCGCGAACACCGCAGCCACGGCCTTCAAGGCGGTCGAGAAGCAGCTTCCTGCCGGATTTTCCGAAGAAATACATTCCTCAGTTCACAGCGGCTTTATCTCTCGGCTGAGGAAAATCTGAATTTATCACGCCCACAAGTTCCGGTCCAGGGTCCGGTATTGGATGGCTTCGGAGACGTGCTCACTCGTGATGCTTTCGGTTCCTTCGAGATCGGCAATGGTGCGGGAGACTTTCAAGATCCGGTCATAGGCCCGGGCACTGAAATTGAGCTGGGTCATGGCCATCTCGAGCATCCCTTCTCCTTCCTTATCCAGGATACAGAATCGGCGGATCATCCTTGATGTCAGGCGGGCGTTGCCGAGCGAAGTTTGGGGACAAACAGATAGGGGTGAAAATCAGGTTGACGCCCTGCGCAGATTCGGGAGACCGGTTCTCATGCGGAACGCACGGATAAAAGCGGACCCGGAGGCCAAGGAGGGCTTCTGCCATTGTTGCAGTTTGTTGCCTGGTTCAGAGTGACACTATTATCTGACGCATTGCTTCGTTGAATGTGATGCCCAGATGTTACCGGTCGGCGTCTTTTCTCCAGTGAGGTTGAATGAGGACATGGTTCCTTCCCGCAATCCCTTCCGAAAGCGGCAGAGGACTGCGGCACTACAAAACGCAAGCGACATGGTAGGGCGTCCAATGCTCCGCCAGGTTTTGTAGTGCGGATGTCCTCTGCCGCTTTAACGCGATCAGCAATTCAAAGGACGAGGACGAGGACGAGGACGACCCTCCGACCTCCGACCTCCGACCTCCGACCTCCCGACCCTCCGACCCTCCGACCCTCCGACCCTCCGACCTCAGCTTTTCCATTATCGGCGGTAAAACCATTTGCCTTACGCGGGGATCAGGGCGAAGGTGGGGCCACGGCGGGGCGTTCAAATCAACGGCCCGTCGTATTATTTTAATGTCCTCCCTACTTTTGTGGTCATGCATCGGGCTCGTCTGCTGGACGGTTTTCGCCTCGTTTTTTGAATGGGTTCTTCACCGTTACATCATGCATCGCCCCTTGGGGCCGATCACCTACCCGTTTAAAGCCCACGCCGTGGTCCATCACGGCATTTTCAAGGCCGATCAGAGTTACCATCTCTGTAACGAGGCCGATAAGGAGACGATCCCGATGGCTTGGTGGAATGCGCCGGTCCTCATCACAATCGCGATGCTCCCGGCCCTGGCCCTGGCATGGGCGATTGGCCACTGGGGATTTGCCCTTGGCGCATTGGCCGCAATCACCGGCTATTACGGGGTCTACGAATACCTGCATTGGTGCATGCACCTCCCCAAAAAGCGGCGTCTGGAATGTTCCTGGATTTTCCGCCGGCTCAATGGCCATCACCTGCTGCATCACCGGTATATGCACAAGAATTTCAACGTGATCCTGCCAATCGCCGATCTCTGCCTTGGGACGCTGTTACTCCGCGCCAAGACGCGCTTTGCGCAGCCCCAAGGCCCGTTTGTCTCGGATGTCCAGCCGCACGGGTTAACCCCTGTGGCGGTGGTCTCCGACAACGGATAGGGGCTCGTCCCTCGTCCTTCGGGCATTGAAGGACGAGGACGAGGACGAGGACGAGAATCAGAGCGGCCCTCGTGGCAGTGGCGTTCGTATCTGTTTAGCGTGTTTGTCTGAGTATCGGCGCTGCTGGATGGGAGATTGAGAATTGCGTTCTACTTTCACATCTGTGGTTCTATTTATCCAAAATGGCGAGGAGGACGGGCCCGGACTTTTTGCGCGCGTCCTTCAATCCTCTGGAGTCGGACTGGAAGTGCTTCATGCATGGCGCGGCGAGGCCATTCCCGCCGACATCGAAGGCTACTCCGGCCTGGCGATCGGTGGCGGTGCCATCGGCGCGTATCAAGTCCAGGAATATCCTTTTTTGGAATCCGAGATGCAGCTGATCCGAAGTGCCCGCATCACCGGCACGCCTGTGCTGGGATTGTGTCTGGGGGCCCAACTGATCGCCGGCGCCCTCGGCGGACAAGTCCATCCTCATCACACCAAGGAGATCGGATTCTTTGAAGTCCGCCTCAGCCCAGCTGCCGGGTCCGATCCGCTCTGGGCCGGTCTCGACACCACTTTTCGCCCCGTTCATTGGCACAGCGATACTTTCACTCTTCCACCCGATGCCGTCCTTCTCGGATCGTCGTCCCTGACCCCGAATCAGCTATTTCGTTGTGGCGACAATCTTTACGGCCTCCAGTTCCATCTCGAGTTCGATCTGCCAGTGCTCAGCGCCATGATCGAAAGCGATGCCGAATCTCTTCGCGAGGCTGGCGTTGATCCAACCGATTTTCTACGCGCAGCGAATGAGCGCCTTGCCGCCGTGGAACCGATCGCCGAGGCCGTGTTCGCCCGCTGGACCACGCTTTTGGGTTGAACCACGAATGACACCAATCGCCGAAGGAATACCGCAGAAGGGGAGTTTTTTAACCGCAGATTTCGCGGATTTAGGCAGATGACCGCAGATGCTAAGCCCCGGAAGCGGACCTCATCAGGATTCGAGTGTTTTGAACGCCAGCCTTGCCCGATCTTCATCTGCGGTAATCTGCGGTAATCTGCGTAATCTGTGGAAAAATGTGAGGTGTTACTTCCCGGGGTTGCCGGCAAAAACTCGCAATCGACCTCCTGTGAAAACCACCCGCCAACCCTTATAGAATCAAGACTCCCGCCCAATTTTTTCCACCCTGTGGGATGCTAGTGATTCTTCTACTGTATCCGCGAAAATCTGAAAAATCTGCGGTCCAAAGTTCCGCTTCGGTATCCTGCTCCATCTGCGGTTAGATTTCGCGATCGGCGGGCGGGAAAAAGCGGCGCGCGAAAATCGGGATATATTGGGCGATCCCGAGCACGCTCAGAATGAAGAGTTCGCGTTGATGGGCTGGGAAAATAAAAATCCCGAGGAAACAAGTCATCTCGGCACACGCGATTCCGACGATGAAAACGGGGAGTGCCTGTTGGGCGTTATTGAATCGAGGGAGCACGCCCCACCGGATCACAACGCTCATAACAAAGGGGAGAGCGGCAGCCATCCAGATGGGGGAATTGTCCGGAGCCGGGGTCGAATCACGGTTAACCAGGAAAAAATCGAACATGAAGACCCCGCTTTGGAATGCGGCCCAAAGCACCCACCAAACAAGAAGCTGCGGATTCAAGGCTGGTTTCATGTCGGTCATCCTAAAACACGGAGACCTTTATACACATCTAAAAGAAATGGGTCTTATAGAACCTATGGGACCTATCGGTTCCAGTTCCCAGGTTCCGCCTTTGGCAGGTCCGCCGTCGGGAGCGGTGCCCTTGTTACTTCCGGGGTTGGCGGCTCTGGTGTTGTCAGTTCAGCCGTTGGCGGTTCGGCCTTTGACAATTTCTCCCGCATCTCCCGGAGCATCGTCTTGTATTCGCCCTTAAACACTCCGGCCCGTCGTGAAAGATCCTCCATCCCATCACTTCCGCGCAAAGCATAGGAGAGTAGCGACACCTTATAGAAGCCGGGCTTGGATGGAGTGAATCGGACGACCACCCGCTCAAAGGATTTGCTCTCATTCCAGTTTCCGTAAAGGACCTCGTCCATCTTGCTTGCAGCGCGCTGGAAGGTCATTGAATCTGAGTTACGGCTCTTGAACTGAAAGCCGTGCGCGGCAAACACCCCACTGGCGGCAACCTCAAGCGGGAATGGGGACTCGGCCGGGAACGTCGCCGACGCCGTGGGCGCCTCCGAGTTGAACATGACACACGCGCCAAGGAATGCGCTTATACTTAAGAGTAGAATGCGAACGAGCGCGTGTATTTTAATAAATCTCATGGGTTGATTTTCTTGCTGATACCGAACTCGGACAATGCTTTTCCGAGCGCTTCCATTGGCAATCCGATCACGTTGCTAAATGAGCCTTCGACGCGAGAGATCATCTCGCCGTTGTCATCCTGGGCGGCATAAGCCCCGGCTTTATCCAGTGGGCCGATCCGCGCCAGATAAGCACGCCGGGCATCTGCCGTGAGGTTTCGAAAATGGACCCGGGTCACCACGACAGAGACCGATTCCCTGGCTGGCAAATGCTGGACCAGGCAGAACCCGGTAAACACTTCATGATCGCGCCCATTGAGACAGGTGAGCATCGCCTCGGCTTCTGGCATGTCCGAGGGTTTGCCGAAAATAATGCCGGCACATGAAACCAGGGTATCGACGCCGAGCACCACCGCATCGGGATGGGCACGGGCGACTGCATTTGCTTTGAGGCGGGCATTCCAGAGGACAATCTCTTTCACCGTAAGATGTGCCGGCACAACCTCAGTGACCTCCGCCGGCTCGACGATAAAATCGTATCCGTGCTCAGTTAAGAGCTGGCGGCGACGAGGGGAAGCTGAGGCAAGGATGAGCATCGGGACGGCGCGAACCTATTTCGTCCCGGGGAAATTGGAAGCAGGGGTTGGGTGTAATCGGCCGGCACATTAAAAATCGCGGGATCGGCCTCCTCTTCTCTGACCGAGACCAATGCGGTAACGGCCTCCTGCATGACGGTCTTGTCCGCCCGCAATCCCATCCGAAAGCGGCGGAGGACCGCACGCACTACAAAACCTGTCGGATGGATGGCGCGCCATTTTCCGCGCGAGCGTTTTGTAGTGCGGCAGTCCTCTGCCGCTTTGGGAAGGGATAGCGGGGGCGGCCACGCATGAAGGGCCGTTTGAAGGACGAGGACGAGGACGATTGGGGGGGCGACGATTACGAGGGAGAAGGCGTATGGGTGCAGGAGAGGTCACGCACTGAATCGATCCCCCAACGGCCGGCCACCTGCTCGAGCTCCAAATTCAATGGCCACTTGTCTGCTAATGGCTCCCCGGTATTGGCGGGATTGCCTCCCTTGAGTTCCATGCACCCGGTGTTATCGCCAATACGCCGCAGTTCTTCGAGTTCGTCCTCGTTGAATCTGACCTCCGGCAAGGCTGCCAGGTCCGCGATTTTTTCCTCGATCGATTTCGCGTCCGGGCCGACTTCCTGGATCATGGTCGGGACCACGCTTTTTACCGGGGCATGCGAAAGATTCCAGAGACAGGAAAGCTGGAGCGGACTCAGCCCGTGGCGTTCTGCTATGGCGCGCATCTTTTCAAGTTTGCCGTAACCTGCTTCCACCCACCCTGCCGGACGATACGTGCGATGATCGTGCTTATGAAACTCGTGCCCCGGCTTGACGTCGCCATGGAATAAGCCGCCGTAATCGACCACCCGCGTGATGAGTTTCACATCGAACTTTTCCGCTGCGGGGAGACAGAGCGAACCGGGCCACGGCTCCAGCGGATTGAGGATGATCATGGCCCAATCAAGCAACGGGCCGAATCGTTCGAAATTGAGGATCACATCGAGGCTGAATCCGTTTGCCGGGCCGGGAGCGATTCCGAGGCGTTCCGTTAATTTTTCGGCGCGCATTTTTTCCATCCCGTCCCAGACGGCGTCACTGGTGAACCCGGTCGAGTCGGGGTTATGAAGCATGAGACAATCGAAGTGATCGGTCTGGCAGCGTTCGAGCGATTTCTCGGTTGCTTTGCGGATGTAATCGGCGAAATCGCGCGGGGTCCGCAACCTTGAATCGGTGAACCGCGGGTAACCCTTGGAGCCTTCGCGCTGGCCCTCATAGAAATCGTGCCCGATCATTCCGACGAGCGCGTAGCTTTCCCTGGGCAGCCCGGACAAAGCGCGGGCGAGCATTTCGTCGGCGGCCCCGTTGCCATACACGTCGGAGGTGACAAAGGTGCGGATCCCTTGTTCGTAAGCGAGTCGGATGGTGCCAATGAAGCGGTCGTCATCGAGGGCAACCCCAAAGTGCATGAAGCGTCCGCCGCTCCAGGTTCCGTATGCAGTGCGAGTTAGGTCCATAAAGGTGAACTACCCGATCCACTCGAAGTGGAAGTGTTCGCCGGGAGCTTTATCGGTGCGCTCAAAGGTGTGGGCACCGAAGTAATCACGCTGGGCCTGGAGCAGGTTGGCCGGGAGACGGGCCTGGCGGTAACTGTCGAAATACGCGAGCGCCGCACTGAAGGCTGGCACAGCAACTCCGGCCCCGACAGCGGTCTGAATCGCGGTGCGCCAGTTGGCCTGAGTCCGCAGGATGATGTCGCGGAAGAACGGATCGAGGATGAGGTTTTTGAGGCCCGGGTTGCGGCGATACGCCTCGGTGATGTGGTTAAGAAACGAGGCCCGGATGATGCAGCCGCCGCGCCAGATGCTGGCGATGTCCCCGAAGTTAAGGTTCCAATTATAAAGCTGGCCGGCGACCCCGAGCTGGACGAAGCCTTGGGCGTAACTGATCAGCTTGCTGGCGTATAGGGCATCGCGAACCGCTGCGATGAAGGCTGCGCGATCGCCTGTGAACGGAACGGCCGCGGGCCCTGTGAGCTCCTTGCTTGCCGCCACGCGTTCGTCCTTGAGCGAGGATAATATCCGCGCCTCGACCGCGCTGCCGATCACGCTCAGAGGCACTCCCATTTCGATCGCGTGACCGACGGTCCATTTCCCGGTCCCTTTCTGGCCCGCTTTATCGACGATGAGATCCACGAGCGGCTTGCCGGTTTCCTGATCTTTCTTTGTGAAAATATTGGCCGTGATCTCGATCAGGAACGAGTTGAGTTCGCCCCGGTTCCATTCGCTAAAGATCTGCCCGAACTCCTCGGCGCTCGGTGCGATAGTGGCCTTGAGAATGGCGTAGGCTTCGCAGATCAGCTGCATGTCGCCATACTCGATCCCGTTGTGGACCATCTTCACGTAATGGCCTGCGCCATCGGGACCCATGTGGCGGCAGCACGGCTCGCCCTCCGCAATGGCGGCGATCTTTGTGTAGATCGGCGCGATCGCTTCCCACCCTTCCTTTGAGCCGCCCGGCATGATCGATGGTCCTTTCAAGGCCCCTTCTTCGCCACCCGATACGCCGATCCCAAAAAAGTGGATTCCTTTTTCTTTCAGATACTTTTCGCGCCGCTGGGTATCGGTCCAAAGCGAGTTGCCACCATCAATGATGATATCCCCGGCCTCCAGCAGCGGGATGAGTTGTTCAATCACCGCATCCACCGGCGCGCCTGCTTTTACCATGATCTGGGCCTTGCGCGGACGCTTGAGGGCGCCCACGAATTCCTCCAGCGTTTTGGCGGCCACGAACTTTTTACCGTTTCCGCGGCCTGCGGCAAACTTTTCGGTGACGGCCGTGGTGCGATTATAAACGGCGACAGAGAAGCCGCGGCTCTCCATGTTGAGGACAAGGTTTTCGCCCATCACGGCGAGGCCGATGAGGCCGATATCACAGGTGGCAGTCATGAGAATAAGTTGATTTAAGATTTTTGAGTTTGAGAGGGGGCGGAGGGTATCGGCAAAGTGCGAGTGATGGCAAACGTGATTT
>JAYUPM010000423.1:0-7839 GCA_043760145.1 Spartobacteria bacterium | reverse complement strand
AAGCGAAAAGCGGAAAGCGGAAACCACTTGCTAATTACTGGGCACTGGGCACTGGGTTCAGCGGTTATTCGGAGGGCTAATCTCCCGGCCATAAGCCTGGCCAACCCAATCGACTGCAAAACGAACCAACTGGTTGCTATCACGCAGTTTGAGTTTGTCTTTAATATGGGCCCGGTGAGTCTCGACCGTTTTAGCACTTAGTTTGAGTGTCGCGGCGATCTCGCGAGTGCTGAAGCCGGTCCCAAGGAAACGAAGCACCTCCACCTCCCGATCAGAGAGTTTATCTATCGGGGAAGGCAGTCCGTTGTTTAATGAACTCATCGCCTTGAAAGCGAGTTGATCCCGGAACCGGGGGCTGACGTAGATATCTTCCTTCAACACCGCGCGGATCGCCGCGATTACATGCAGGAAAGCCTCGTGTTTGATCACATATCCTCCGGCGCCGGCCCGGAGCGCTGCCAAGGCGTAACGGGACTCATCATGCATGGAGAGAACGACGATCGGGATATCAGGCCATTTGGCGTGAATCTCTTTGACGATTTCGATCCCGTTCTCTCCCGGAAGCGAGATGTCCACGAGCACCACATCGGGTTCCAGGGTTTTCACGCCAAGGATCGCGGCTGCGCCGTTTTCGGCCTCACCACAAATCACAAAATCTTTTTCGCCTCCCAAAAGGGCCGTCAATCCATGGCGGTATACCGGATGATCATCGACAATGAGAATCCGCTTTGAGGTCGGAGGCGATTCGGGGATGGAAATTGCGGGTGAGGTCAGGAGATGAGGATTCATATATGAGGGAAATGGCATTGTGGATTTTATTATGTCCAAGTCGATACGAGAGGTGAAATTGGTTCCCTGAAAGAGCACTCAGAGGACCGGAGGGTCGGAGGTCGGAGATCGGAGGTCGGAGATCGGAGGTCGGAGGTCGGAAGTCGGAGGGTCGGAGGTCGGAGGTCCGATTCCATTGGTGTCCATTTGTTGTTTCCGTATCCGTTCGTGGTTTCCAACGCGTCCAACCGATGGAATTTAGGCCCCTCGGACGAATATCACCCTCGACTTTGGCTCAAATCGTGCGAAATGAGTGGATGAAGTTCACATCCGGGTTTGCACGCCGTGGGCCTGATCGGCTCACAGAGGAATTAGCTGCCGCACTTTCCACCAAGACGGCTTTTGATTTTAACGCTCTTTTTTTAATCATTTACGCCAGCCTCCGGGCTCGCAATGCAACCAGTGGAGGCGAGGAAATGTTACGGCTGCGTGCTTACGAAAAGCTCCAGCACCTGGTTCAGGACGGACGCGTAACCAAGATCGGCAAGGAATATCGCGGCATACCCGCTGCCTTAAACGAACTGATTGAAGGAATGGCCGAATTGGCGCGCCAGACGTCTGTTCGCAGCGCAGCAGTGGCGGTCCCGGTCCCAGCTGTCCGAGCCCGCGCCAAGGCCGCAAAATAATTCCTCCCTCTTCTCCTCCTTATCTGTTTGGCGTGGGTTAGCCCGGGAGCAGGTTTGTAGTCCCGCCTTCAGGCGGTCTGGGGAGGCGAAGTCAATAGTCAGAATGAAAAATGAAGAAGTGTGGGAATGCGCCCTTGCCGCATAAATGCGGAACTCCGCGCAGGCGCTAAGCAGATACGATAAAATGGGAAACAGTGCGCATTGGGCGATGGCGATTTATCGAGGGAAACCTGCAAGTCCATGGGCTGGGGATCCGACTGATCGGTCGGTTCGGACGGATCGGTCTGATTGATTGCGGGGGGGGCGGGGAGTGGCGGGGACTTTGTGAAATTTTTCACAAAGCTCTTGCCCACCTCTCCAATTCCAGTTTTTATCCCCCACTCCTTCGCCGGTTTCCGTGAGCTTTTAGCGCCCCAAAAGGCCCTCAATGCCAGCCTCCCGGGCTTCGTGCGATGGGTCCCAAGCATGCGCTTTTCCCTTTCAAATTTCCGGTTCTCCATTTCAGCGACGATCCGCTTCGTCTCGCTCCTGATCGTGGCCGTGATTGTTTCAAGCTGGTCGATTCGCGCCGATGCGGCGGAGGATATTCATGCGTCAGATGCGGCTCCCCACGGCGCGGCCCATGCCGAAGTCCATAAGCTTCCTGAGGCTGCGGTCCCGCTCTATTGGGGTATTGGCGGTAATCGCGAGACAAAAAAAATTGGGCTCTTTGCTGTTACCAACTCGATGATCGTGACGTGGGTTGTGGCGCTGGGAATCATCATTTTTGCCCGGCGGGCGACGGCGCAGATGAAGGAAATACCTGAGGGCAAACAGAATTTTTGGGAGTGGCTGGTGGAAAGCCTTCATGACTTTTTGGAGAACATCATTGGGCATGATCTGGTGAAGAAGACGTTCTGGTTTTTTGCGACGATCTTCATCTTCATCCTTGCGACAAACTGGGTGGGCCTGATCCCGGGCGTGGGAACTGTGGGATGGGGGACACCGAACGCCCAAGGGGGATTTGATCACATTTCCGAGCCATTGCTTCGTGGAGTCAACGCGGACCTGAACATGACCCTTGGGATGTCGGCGATCTTCTTTGCGTGCTGGCTGTATTGGGCGCTGCAGGCGAATGGCCCGGGCGGATTCATACTTCATCTTTTTGGGCCAAAGGGGAACACAACAGGGGCGTTGAAAGTGATGATGATTTTCATCTTCGTCTGTGTGGGATTTCTGGAATTGGTTTCGATCCTGTTCCGCCCGGTCTCGCTGAGCTTCCGGCTATACGGGAATATATTTGCGGGTGAGAACATGCTTGAAGCGATGTCGATCCTCTACAAGCCACTGGCGGCGATCATCCCGGTTCCATTTTACTTCATGGAAATCCTTGTGGGACTGGTGCAGGCCCTGGTTTTCATGCTGCTGACAGCGGTCTTCACCCTTCTGATTTGCACTCACGAGGAAGGGCACGGGCCTGATTCCAAACATTAGAATTTCAAAACAAACACTTTCGTCAGTCAGACCGTGGCAACGCGGGGGCTGATGGGAACAACAACAAACCAAAGAAAATAACCATGAACATCATACCCATGTTAGCCCAAGCGGCTGAACCAGTAGCCAAACTCAGTGGAATGGGCGGAAGCATTCACGTCGGTCTTGCAGCGCTTGGCGCAGCGATTGGCGTGGGTCTTATTGGGATGAAGGCTTCGGAAGCGGTCGGGCGCAATCCCGGTGCTGCCACGAAGATCCTCGTCCAAGCCATTCTGAGCACCGCGTTCGCAGAAGGCATCGTGTTTTTCGCGATCTTCCTGCTCCCAAACAAGTAGGTCTTAGGCGCGGGGCCGACAAAGGCCCCGCGCATTTTCCTCTCCCAACTTAGCCCTGGTTTATAATGACATTCCTACCACTCATCGCGGCACAAGGCGGCATGCTGGACATGGCCCACAAGACCGCGGAAAAGTTCGGCGTCAATTGGTGGCTCTTCCTTTCCCAATGCATCAGCTTCGTCCTTGTGGCGATCCTGCTTCAGAAATTCGCTTACAAGCCGATCCTTGAGGTCCTGGAAACCCGCCGGCAACGGATCGCCGAAGGCCTTGAGAATGCGGCCCGGATCAAGACCCAGCTTGCGGAGGCCCAAAAAACCTCAGATGAGATTCTCTCCAAGGCCAGCATAGACGCGCAGAAGATGATTGATGACGCGCGCGCCTCGGCGAAAGCACTGGGGGAGAAGCAGGCGCAGGTGGCGATAGCGGAGGCTGAACAGATTGTGGTCAAGGCCCGGCAGGCGACATTGCTTGAGCGGGACAAGACGATGGCGGAGTTTCGCAAGGAGATCGCCCGACTGGTAATCGATACGACTGCGAAAGTCGCTGGCAAAGTGCTTACGGCTGAGGACCAGAGCCGATTGGGCCAGGAAGTCGCCCGCGAAATTGCGGCTTAAGAATCGCCGCCTAATTTGCAATGAAGATCAGCAAGGAAGCCCGCAAAGGATCAAAGGAACTGTTCCGAAACAGTTTCACCAATGGCCAGTTGGATGCCGCCGCGATCAAGAGCAATGTGGCCCGGGTGGCGCAAGCCAAGCCGCGCCATTACATGGGTCTTCTCAAGAACTATCAGCGCCTGATTCGACTGGAGGTCGAGAAGCGCCATGCCGTTATTGAAAGCTCTGCTGCCCTTGATTCCGCTACAAGCGGGCAGGTCACCAAAACCTTGGCCGACAAATACGGGCAGGATCTCACCACTGAATTTAAGGTTCTTCCGGAATTGATCGGCGGTTTGCGGGTCAAGATCGGAAGCACAGTATGGGACAGCTCGATCCGCGGGCGCCTTAACGCACTCGAAACGCATCTCGCCCAAGTCTAGGACTTAACCAAACCCAATTTTCCACCCAATTTTCCATCCAATTTCCCACCCTTAGCCTTTTCCAAACTTACATGAGCACCATTCTAAAGGAACTCGAAACCCAGATCAGTGGCCTTAAAGCGACCACGATGAAATCCAATGTCGGCATCGTCCGAGAAGTCGGCGATGGCGTGGCCAAGATTGAAGGCCTCAGCGACGTCATGCTCAACGAGATGATTGAGTTTCCAGGTGGCGTGTATGGCATCGCGCTGAACCTTGAGGAAACAGAGGTCGGCGCCATTCTATTGGGCGACGACAACTCGGTGGTGGAAGGGACGGAAGTCAAAACCACTGGCCGTCTTCTATCTGTGCCGGTCGGCAAGGAATTGTTGGGGCGCGTGGTAAACATGCTGGGCCAGCCGGTGGACGGCAAAGGCCCGATCAACACAACGGTGACTTATCCGCTGGAAAAGATCGCTCCCGGCATCATTAAGCGGAAGTCAGTGAGTCAGCCTGTCCAAACCGGGATCATGGCCATTGACGCGATGATTCCAATCGGACGCGGCCAGCGGGAGTTGATCATTGGGGATCGCGCCACGGGCAAGACCACGATTGCGATCGACACCATCATCAACCAGGCCCGGATCAACAAAGCCAACGAGGGGAAGGCAGGGTTCCGCCCGCTTTACTCGATCTATGTGGGTGTCGGTCAGAAGAATTCGAACATTGCCCGTTCGCTCGCAATTCTGGAGCAGGCCGGGGCGATGCCTTACACGATCGTCGTTACCGCGTCCGCCTCGGATCCGGCCTCCAGCCAGTATTTCGCGCCGTTCGCCGGGGCGGCAATGGGTGAATGGTTCATGGATAACGGGATGGATGCGTTGATTGTGTATGACGATCTTTCCAAGCACGCGGTGGCTTATCGGCAGGTGTCACTGTTGCTCAAGCGGCCTTCCGGTCGTGAGGCTTATCCGGGTGACGTTTTCTATCTCCACTCCCGCCTTCTTGAGCGGAGTGCCCGTGTCAATGAAGCCAACGGCAACGGTTCACTAACCGCCCTTCCGATCATTGAGACACAGGCCGGCGACGTATCCGCTTATATCCCGACCAACGTGATCTCGATCACCGACGGGCAGATCTATCTTGAAACCGATTTGTTCTACCAAGGTATCCGGCCCGCCGTTTCAGTCGGTCTCTCGGTAAGCCGGGTCGGGTCCGCCGCCCAAATCAAGGCGATGAAACAAGTCGCCGGCAAACTCAAAGGCGACCTTGCCCAGTTCCGTGAGTTGGCCGCATTCGCCCAGTTCGGCAGTGACCTCGACGCGAAGACCAAGGGGATGCTCGATCGCGGGGCCCGGATCGTGGAACTCTTCAAGCAGACTCAATACAACCCGGTTGCGACTGAGGTGCAAATCGCCACGCTCTGGACAATGCAGAACGCTTACATGGACGATGTGCCCGTTGATAAGATCCGCGATTTCCAGGCCAAGCTCCAGGATTACATGGTCACTCGCAAGGACGCTGTGCTCGGAAAGATCCGGGACAAAGGGGCGATCAGCGACGAGATCAGCGCCGATTTGAAAGCGGCTGTTGGGGAATTCAAGCAAGGTTACCGGTAACCTCTCATGGCTGCGAACACGCGCGATATTCGCCGACGCATTAAGTCGGTAAAAAACACTTCGCAGATCACCAAGGCGATGCAGATGGTGGCTGCCGCGAAGATGCGCAAGGCACAGCAGGCGGCACTGGCGGGCCGGCCATATGCCGAGTTACTCAATCGCGTGTTGCAATCCGTGGCGGGACGGGCGGCGGATAACACGCATCAACTTCTTGAAGTGCGCGACGTGAAGAAGGAACTGGTGCTGATCATCAGCACGGATAAAGGGCTTTGCGGGGCGTTGAATACCAATCTGCTGCGGGAAGCCGCGAAGTTTGATCCCACAAAAACGATCTTTGTTGCCGTCGGACGCAAGGGACTGCAGTGGCTGCTCCGCGGAACCCGCACGGTGCTCGCCGATTTTCCGTTGAAGGAGAACCTTGTCTTTGTTGAATCAAAGCTGATCTCGAAATTTGCGATGGAGAAGTTTGTCAGCGGGGAAGTGGACAAGGTGACGGTGCTCTTTACTGACTTCATCAACACGCTTACACAGATTCCGAAGGTCAAGGTGATCCTGCCGATCGAATCGCTGGAAGTAACTGCGGGTTTGGGTGGGCATTCGGAGGTCTCCACGGCAAAGGCGGAGTCGGAGCTCGAGTATATTTTTGAGCCCGACATGGTTGAGGTGCTCGGGGGTGTCCTGCCGCATCATGTGCATTTTCAAGTTTATCAGATGCTGTTGGATGCGCGGGCTTCCGAACATAGCGCGCGGATGATCGCCATGAAGAACGCGACAGACAACGCCAAGCAGCTCATCAAGGATCTTACGCTTGAATACAACAAGATCCGGCAGGCAAGTATCACCACTGAACTTCTCGAGATCTCCACGGCCCAAATGGCTCTGGCGTAGGTCCAATCAATCTTAGTTTACCCCATCCTTTTATGAGCAATACCGGCACCATCGTCCAAGTCATCGGCCCCGTTGTGGACGTCGATTTTTCCGCAGCCAATGCGCTTCCAAAAATTTACGAGGCGCTTGAACTTGATTTTACTGTTAACGGCGTCGCCACCCGATTGGTGCTCGAAGTCCAGCAGCATCTGGGCGAAGGCTGGGTGCGGACGATCGCGATGAGCTCCAACGAGGGATTGAAGCGTGGCGTGTCCGTCCGCTCGACAGGTTCCCCGATCAGTGTGCCTGTGGGCGAAGGCGTGTTGGGCCGCGTTTTTAACGTGACCGGCGATCCCGTGGATGAACAGGGCGACGTGCCACACACCCAGCGTTATCCAATTCACCGGCCAGCTCCTGCGTTGATTGATCAGGACGTGAAGGCCGAGATCCTGGAGACCGGGATCAAGGTCATCGATTTGATCTGTCCCTTCACCAAGGGCGGCAAATGCGGCGCGTTCGGTGGGGCGGGTGTCGGCAAGACTGTCGTGATCATGGAGTTGATCAATAACATCGCCAAGGGCCACGGTGGTTTCTCGGTGTTCGCAGGAGTCGGCGAACGCACTCGTGAGGGGAACGATCTTTACGGTGAAATGAGTGAAGCGGGCGTCATCGCTGTGGAGAAGGATGCCAATGGTCATGTGGTTCTCGGAAAGAACGGGCTGCCGATTCTTAAGCCCGGCTCCAAGGTCGCCCTTGTCTATGGACAGATGAATGAACCTCCCGGTGCCCGTCTGCGGGTCGCGCTCTCGGCTCTCTCGATGGCGGAATATTTCCGTGATGAGAAAGGACAGGACGTGTTGCTTTTCGTCGATAACGTATTCCGGTTCTCACAAGCCGGCTCCGAAGTGTCCGCGCTTCTTGGACGGACCCCTTCTGCGGTCGGTTATCAGCCCACGCTCGCTGCGGAAATGGGAACCCTCCAGGAACGGATCACTTCGACCAAGAAAGGTTCGGTCACAAGCTTCCAGGCGGTGTATGTGCCGGCTGATGATTTGACTGACCCGGCGCCCGTCTGC
>JAYUPM010000422.1:0-3056 GCA_043760145.1 Spartobacteria bacterium | reverse complement strand
CCAGAATATCGCCCTCTTCACCGTCTCTTACCGCTTCTAAGTCTAAAGTCTAAAGTCTGAAGCACGCATCACACCCTTGGAACCTGAATCCTCCATTAACGAAGAACTGATTACCGGTCCGGCGCGCACCGTGCCGATCGAGTTGTCGGCCGCGCGCGTGGCTGTTGTGCATGATTGGCTCCCGCTTTATGGAGGGGCGGAACGGGTGCTTGAACAAATCCTCGCCGTGGTGCCGCATGCGGATGTTTTCAGTTTGATCGATACCATTCCCTCAGAAGAGCGCGGTTTTCTTCAGAATAAACCGGTCCAGACTTCCTTCATTCAAACGCTGCCATGGGGAAAGAAAAAGTACCGGGCGTTTTTCCCACTCATGCCGCTGGCGATTGAACAGTTCGACCTCTCCAGCTACGATATCATCATTTCCAGCAGTTACTCATTTGCCAAGGGCGCATTGACCGGCCCCGACCAGCTTCACCTCTGCTACTGTCATTCCCCAATTCGTTACGCGTGGGATTTGCAGCATCAGTATCTGCGGGCTGCGGGCTTGGTCAAAGGGGTGCGCGCTTGGCTGGCACGAGTGCTCCTCCATTATATCCGTCTCTGGGATATGCGCACGGCGGCGGGCGTCGATGCGTTCATGGCCAATTCCGCGTTTGTGGCGCGCCGGATTTACAAAGTCTATCGGCGGGAATCCACCGTGATATATCCGCCGGTTGATACCGATTGGTTTCAATGCCGGGCGGAGAAGGAATCTTTCTACCTTACCGCGTCCCGAATGGTGCCCTACAAACAGGTGCAACTAATTGTAGAAGCTTTTCGCGAGATGCCCGACAAAGAATTGATCGTCATTGGAGATGGTCCGGAGTTTCACCGAATCAAAGCCAGGGCAACTGCGAATGTGCAGATCCTTGGTTATCAAAATGCGGAAATACTCCGCGATCATCTCCAGCGGGCCAGGGCTTTTATCTTCGCTGCCGAAGAGGATTTCGGCATCATCCCGTTGGAAGCACAGGCTTGTGGCACCCCGGTGATTGCGTATGAAAAAGGGGGTGCCATGGAGACAATCATTTCCGGGGTGACCGGGCTCTTTTTTGAGTCACAAACTGTCGAGAGCATCAAAACCGCGGTGAACCGTTTTGAGCGTCATCAGCACCAATTTGATCCTCTGGTAATCCGAAAGAACGCGGAGCGTTTTTCGGTGGCGCGTTTTCGGGAGGAGTTCGGAAACTTTGTAAGTTTGCGGTGGCGTTCGTTTCAGGAAATGAGGCTCCCAGCGCGCCAATGACTTAACCAAGTTCAAAAAAGGGTAAAGAAGGGGTAAAGAACAGCCTTTGAGTCCTCGAAGAAATGGGTGGTGGCCCTATTTATCGTAAGTTCCTCTGGCAGAGGAGCGGAAGGGGGGGGATTCGAACCCCCGGAACGTTTAACCGTTCGTTCGATTTCGAGTCGAGTGCCTTAAACCGGACTCAGCCACCCTTCCTTTTGATTATCAAGAACGGGCGCTACTATGTCCGGGTTTTTGCCTGCGGCAAGGAATTTAACTAGACTCAAAATCCCGTATCCGCAAGGGTGTGTGGGTTCGATCCCCTCCGTCGGAACATGGGATTTGATTCCCGGGTCGTCCATGAATTCCCTCGAAGTATTTTATCTCCATATCCAAGGGGAACAGCGCGGACCCTACACGATCAAACACATTGATCATCTCCTGAACTCGGGGTTGATTTCTGAAGAAACGCTTTTCTGGCGCGAGGGTCTTGAGCAATGGCAGCCGGTGACCCAGTTGGTGGCGTTGCGCCGGCCCAAACCTGCATGGAAACTCCCACTCGCAGGCTTGATCGCAATCCTGGTTTTGGGCTTTCTCGTCTATCTGTTTGGGCCAATCACGCTCGATGGGTGGCGCGAAATCTATCAACACGATTTCTCCGCCCATGCCGCATACTGGCGGGCTCGCGATGTCGTCCGGACCCAATGTGTGCCCGATAACGCCCTGGTTCATTTCGATACGATTACGACGGCTGATATCCAACTCGATGGATCTGCGGGCGCCACCCTTTTTTTGCACGGAATATTGAACGAAGGAAAAAATGATGCGCGTCCCGTGACCTGGAAGGTGCGTCTGCTCTACGATCCGGTCTCTCGTGAATGGTCGGGAGTGGAGGCGGGGGAAGTGGGTGACGGGGTGACGGGGTGACGGTGTTTTATCGTCCCTCGTCCCTCGTCCCTCGTCCCTCGTCCCTCGTCCCTCGTCCCTCGTCCCTCGTCCCTCGTCCCTCGTCCTCGACTGCTCACTGAGTTAATCAAAGAACGGAGGACGAAGGACGAAGGACGAGGGACGAAGGACGAGGACGATTCAGACCACCCCCTCACCCCCTCACCCCCTCACCCCCTCACCCCCTCACCCCCTCATCCCGTCTTCCTACAGTGCTGCTTTGTAATTGGCTTCGGCTTGTTCCCAATTGATCGCGTTCCACCATGCTTTCATGTAATCGGGACGCCGGTTTTGGTAATTGAGATAGTAAGCGTGTTCCCAGACATCGAGACCGAGGACGGGTTTGCCTTCGATCCCAGCCACGGCCTTGCCCATGAGCGGGTTGTCTTGATTGGCAGTGGATCCGATCTCGAGCTTGCCGCCATTGACCACCAGCCAGGCCCAGCCGCTTCCGAATCGGGTTGCCCCGGCTGCTTCAAACTTTGCTTTGAATTCATCGAAGCTGCCGAATGCATGGGTGATGGCTTCGGCCAGGGTCCCGATGGGAAGGCCGCCGCCGTTGGGCTTGAGCAATAGCCAAAAGAACGAGTGGTTCACGTGGCCGCCGCCATTGTTGCGAATCGGGGTGCGGACCGCTTCCGGCACGGCATTGAGATCGGCGATGAGCTCTTCAGGGGATTTCCCGGCCGAATCGGGGGCGGACTCGAGGGCCTTGTTAAGGTTGGTCACGTAAGCGGCGTGATGCTTGTCGTGATGAATCTCCATCGTGCGTGCATCGAAGTGAGGTTCAAGGGCGTCAAAGGAGTAAGGGAGCGGTGGTAATGCGTGTGCCATAGGTGTTTGTGTG
>JAYUPM010000421.1:0-24491 GCA_043760145.1 Spartobacteria bacterium | reverse complement strand
CGAGGGACGATCCGACCGCCGGACCGCCGGACCGCCATCACCCCGCCCTTGTCTCCACGCCACCTCTCGCCTACCCTCCCCTACCCTCCCGCTCCTGCTCCTGCCATGATACCCAATCCCAACAGTAAATACCGGCCGTTTCCACCGGTCCACCTGCCTGACCGTCAATGGCCAGGCCGCGTCCTTACGGAGGCCCCGATTTGGTGCAGTGTCGATCTGCGCGACGGCAACCAAGCGCTGGCTGTCCCGATGAATGTCTCGCAAAAATTGGAGCTCTTCGAGGCGCTGGTCCGGTGCGGGTTCAAACAAATCGAGGTCGGGTTCCCGGCGGCGTCCAATACGGAGTTCGAGTTCATGCGGTGCCTCATTGATGGGGGCCGGATCCCGGCGGATGTCACCATCCAGGTGCTCGTCCAGGCCCGCGCAGACTTGATCGAGCGGACGGTGGACTCGTTGATCGGTGCCAAACGGGCGATCATTCATCTCTACAATTCCACGTCGCCCGCCCAGCGCCGGGTGGTGTTCGGGCTCGAAAAACATGAGATCATTGAGGTCGCGACGCGCGGCGCCCAGTGGGTCAAGGACCAGCTCCCGCGCCTGGCCGGGACCGATGTGAGCTTTCAATATTCGCCGGAAAGTTTCTCCGCCACCGAGGTGGAATTCGCCTTGGAAATTTGCGAGGCCGTGATGGATACCTGGCAGCCCACTCCTGAAAAGCCAATCATCCTCAACCTCCCCGACACCGTGGAAGTCGCGATGCCGAATGTCTATGCCGACCAAATCGAATGGTTCTGCCGGAACATGCGCCGGCGCGATTGCGCAATCATCAGTCTCCACACGCACAATGATCGCGGGACCGGTGTGGCGGCCACCGAGCTCGGCTTATTGGCCGGCGCGCAACGCGTCGAAGGAACTCTCTTCGGCAACGGCGAACGGACCGGCAATCTCGATATCGTAATCGTCGCGATGAATCTTTACATGCACGGGATCGCCCCGGGCCTCGACTTTTCCGACATCAATTCCGTGCGCAATGTTTACGAGCGCTGCACCGGGATGACCGTTCCCGCCCGGCAACCGTATGCGGGCGAGCTCGTATTCACGGCATTTAGCGGGTCGCACCAGGACGCGATCAAGAAGGGGCTGGCCGAGTGGGGAGGCGGACGGACCTATTGGGATGTGCCATACCTTGCCATTGATCCGGGTGATCTTGGCCGCAAATACCGGGAAGTCATCCGGGTCAACAGCCAGTCAGGCAAAGGCGGCGTTGCGTATCTGTTGGAAAACGAATTCGGGATCGAGCTCCCAAAAGAGATGCAGCGCGAGTTCGGGCCGTTGGCGAATTTTGCTGTGGACCAGCTCGGGCGCGAAGTGAGCGCTGCCGAATTGAAAGAGATCTTCTGGCGCGAATACATCGACATCAAGGAACCGATGGCGCTGGCGCATTTTCATGCCGATGGAACCGATGGACAGTTCCGGTGCCGGGCGGGAGTGATCCGGGACGGGGCGCATCTCGACCTCGTTGGCGAAGGCAACGGTCCGATTGCCACATTTGTCGATGCGCTTGCAAAATCGGGGGCACCGAAGTTCGAGGTCGCTTACTACAAGGAACACGCGCTCGGGTCCGGCTCGGAAGCGAGCGCGATCGCGTATATCCAGATCAAGCTCAGTGATGGCCGCACAAAATGGGGAGCCGGGGTTGATACGAACATCGAACTGGCTTCCATTAAAGCCGTGGTGAGTGCGGTCAATCGCGCGTTGCATCCGTAAGCCGCTCCACCGCCGTTCCATGGCCGCATCGTCTACCCATCCCGAATTGCTCGCCCCTGCCGGCGATTGGGATTGTATCCGCGCCGCCGTCGCCAATGGCGCCGATGCCGTTTATTTCGGCCTCCCGCGATTCAACGCCCGGTTGCGTGCCGAGAATTTCACGGAAGCGGAGTTGCCGGAAGTGGTGGCGTTTTGTCACCGGCACGGAGTGAAAGCGTTTGTGGCTTTCAACACGCTGGTCTTCACCAGTGAACTGGACGCGGCCGCCGAATATTTGCGGCTGCTGAATCGGGCGGGCGTGGATGCGTTGATTGTCCAGGACGTGGGCCTGGTCCGCCTTGCGGGGGTGATCACTCCTGAATTGCATATTCATGCCTCCACCCAGATGACGATCACCTCGCCCGAGGGAGTCGAGTTCGCGCGCGAACTCGGTATTCAACGGATCGTTCTTTCACGGGAACTCTCACTGCGGGAGTTGGAGAAATTCCCGGCCACGCTCCCATTGGAAGTGTTTGTCCATGGGGCATTGTGCGTGGCGTATTCGGGCCAATGTCTTACGAGCGAATCGCTGGGGCAGCGGAGCGCGAATCGCGGCGAATGTGCCCAGGCATGCCGGATGCCGTATCAACTTATCGTCGATGGCGTCCTTCGGGATTTGGGCGACCGCCGCTATCTTCTTTCGCCACAAGATCTCGCCGCGGTAAACGAAATCCCGCGCCTGCTCGAACTCGGAGTGATCAGCTTCAAAATCGAAGGCCGTCTCAAGTCGCCCGAGTATGTCGCCGCAGTGTGCCAGGTTTATCGCAAAGCCATCGATGCCGCGATCGACGCGCACGCTTTCCAGCCCAGCCCCGAGGACCGCTACCAGCTCGAAATGACTTTCTCCCGCGGCCTCTACAGCGGCTGGATGCACGGGGTCAACCACCAGGAACTCGTCCGGGCCCGGTTCGGAAAAAAACGCGGACCATTCGCCGGACGGATCCTATTTGTGGGCCGCGATTTCGTCGAGTTGGATGCGGAAGTGCCGCTCGCCCTCGGGGACGGAATCGTCTTCGACACCGGCGGCGATACCGACCAGGAGCAAGGCGGCCGGATTTATCAGATCAAAGGGCCACGGCTTTTCTTCCAGCATCGCCACATTGATTTCAGCAGGCTCAAGGCGGGGGACCGGGTCTGGAAGACGGACGATCCCGCGCTTGAGAAAAAACTCAAACAATCTTTCAGCGGCAAGATCGAGCCCCGGCATCGGCGGCTGATCGACCTTGTTGTGAGCGGCAAGGCGGGTGAATCGATGCGAGTCGAGGCGCATGTCGCCGGATCAAGCACAGGAGCCGATTCCCGGACGGCAGTCGTTTCCGGCATTCTATTGGAGCCGGCCCGGACCGCGCCATTGACTGAAGAAAAGCTGCGCGAACATCTCGGCCGATTTGGGGAGAGCGTATACGCGCTGGGAAATCTGCGCGTGCACTTGGAAGGCGCCGTGATCCTCCCGATTGGCGAGCTCAACCGGCTCCGCCGCGAGCTAATCTACGAGCTCGATCTCGCGCTGAAGATTGCCCGTCCCGAGACGGGCCATTCATGGGAGCACGTGCTATCCGGCTTTGAACCGCCGCTCCCATCCGTCCCATCGGCCCCATCCGTCCCATCCCCGCAGAACCAGCTGAGCGTCCTCTGCCGCAGCATGGACCAAATCCAGGCCGCGCTCGATGCCAGTGTCGAAACCATATACGCCGACTTCGAAGATATCCGCCGGTATAAAGATGCCGTCGCCCTTGTTCGTCAGCATCCGGGAAGCTCCGCGATTTTTCTCGCAACACCGCGAATCCAGAAGGCGGGTGAGCACGGGTTCTTCAAGCTCATTGAGAACGCGATGCCCGACGGCGTCCTTATTCGCAACCTTGGGGCAATCGATTATTTTCGGGCCCATCCATTGCGCAAGATTGGGGATTTCTCACTCAACGTGGCCAACCCGCTCACCGCGCAATGCTTTATGGCAAAAGGTTTGGAGCGGGTCACGGTGAGCTACGATTTGAACCTCGATCAGATCCTGGACCTTGTGCCCTCGCGCCCGACCGGATTCGAACTCACGCTCCACCAGCATATGCCAATGTTTCATATGGAGCACTGCGTCTTTGCCGCGTTCCTTTCCGAGGGAACCTCTTTTCTCGATTGCGGTCGTCCGTGCGATACGCATCGCGTCCATCTCCGGGACCGGGTCGGAATGGAACACCCATTGCGGGCCGATGTCGGCTGCCGCAACACGCTCTTTAATGCTGTCGCCCAGAGCGGGGCGCGTTTTTTCGAATCACTCACGGGCGCCGGCCTCCGGCATTTCCGGGTGGAGTTGCTGGAGGAAAGCGCCGAGGAAAGTGAGAAAACGATTGGGGCGTATCAAGGGCTGCTCAACGGGGAGCAGAATGGCGAGGAGTTATGGCGGGCGCTCAAAGCGCAATCGCAGCTCGGTGTGACCCGCGGGACGCTTTAGGGAATTCCGGGAGGTAGGACATCATATGTCCTATGCGTCCCATGGGTCCCATCACGGCTGGCCACGCGTCTCGCCGCTCTTCAGAAAAGAAAGAGGCGAGACGCCTCTGCCACGAAGCGCTTACGCCCGGGGCTTGATGTAAACCCCAATCAACGGCCGCGGTGATGGTTTCATCGACTGAAAGTCGCTCACAAATCCGACCTTGGTCCGGATCTCCACATGACCCGCCCCGCGCCCGCCATACACCAGGACTGAACCGAGCGGCGCTTTGTATGGATCTTTGACCGCGATCTTTTTGAATCCGTATCTGTTTTGGAGTTCGGTTCCGGCCTGCTTCGCGTAACCGGTCTTTGGATACGAATCGATCGTCTTTGAAGCCAGCAACGCGTTCTTCACATAACGCCAGCAGCGGCTCACCGAACGACCACGCGACCGTTCCTGGGCTATTTCCGCAGCCCGGACCATCCGGCTGTCATATCGAAACTTGGAGGATTGCGGGCCAAAGAGCGCCTGCTTGCTCGGGTCAAGTTTTTTGGCCGTCTTGGTATCGTAAAGAGAGTCGGCGGCATGGCCTGAGATCGGGATCAGGACAACGCCGGCGACACAAAATACTAGAGAACGAATTGAATTGTTCATTGCGGGTTCATCGCGGCGGGGAGGCTAGCCATTCACCTGCCTTGGTCAACGGCTTATTCGCTGCTTTGGTGTTTTTCTATTATAGCTTGATCCGGGCCGCGCCGGACCATCTCGACGAAAATCTTTGCCCCACTCGCTTTACCACTAGATTGTTCGGTCCGTGAATTTAGAAACGCCGATCCACGAACTCGTGTGGATTTCACCCCAGCGCCAGCGCCAATTGGAGCGTTTCGGGCTCACAACTCTTCATGCGCTCGTCACCCACTATCCAAGGCGCCATGAGGATCGGACGCGTTTTGACCGGTTCCCACATGATGAAAGCGAGACCCCCGTCTGCGTGTGCGGGGTAATAAAAAAAGTCGCGGTCCGCCGAGTCCGTGGGGGACAAAAACTATTCGATGCGGTCCTTGAGGAAGAAAACAGTCACGCGCTGAGCCAGCCTCTGGTGTGCCGCTGGTTTAATGCCCATTGGGTCGAGAAAATTCTCGCAACGGGCCAGCGCCTGGTGGTTTACGGCAAGCCTAAACGGAGCGGCCCGAGCATCGTCATCACCCATCCGGAGTTCGAAGTTATCGAGGACGAAGCCGAAGCCTCCATCCATCTTCAACGCCTCGCGCCCATTCATCGCGCAACGGAGGGCCTTTCCACGCGGGTCCTCCGCCGATTGATTTGGGATGCGCTCAAGAGCCTCGACCAGGCGGGAGTTGAGACCCTGATCCCTTCCGGGCTCGATGCGGGGTCCCGGCTTGAAGCCCTTCAACAAATCCATTTTCCGACTTCGCTTGAGACGCTGGAGAAAGCGCGCCGCCACCTGGTGCTTGAGGAATTTTTCGGTCTCCAGCTCTGCGTGGCGGCGAAGCGATCCACCCAACAGACCCAGACCGGGTTCGCGCATTGTGGTCCCGGAAAGCTGATGGAACAGTTGCACCAATCGCTTCCTTTCCAGCTCACTCGAGCCCAGGCCCGGGCAATCGCCGAAGTCCGGGCCGATCTCGCAGCGCCGCATCCGATGAATCGGTTGCTCCATGGCGATGTCGGGTCGGGCAAGACATTGGTCGCGCTCAGCGCCATGCTCCTGACTGTGGAAGCGGGTTTCCAGGCGGCGCTGATGGCCCCCACACAGATCCTTGCCGAACAGCATTACCTCAATTTCAAACGGTTGCTGGAGCCATTGGGAATTGGCATTGTGTTGCGGACCGGCACGCGAAAAGAGGAATCGGCGCTGCCACTTTTCACACAAGGCAAGGAGCAGCTTTTCGTGGGAACCCATGCGCTGCTTTATGAAGGTGCGGGCATCACCAATCTCGGGCTCGCGGTGATCGATGAGCAGCACAAGTTCGGAGTCCTTCAACGGGCCCGCCTCAGCAGCCAGGGCCAGGCCCCCGATGTCCTGGTCATGACCGCAACACCGATCCCGCGCACCTTGACCATGACCGTGTATGGCGACCTCGATGTCAGCACACTCGATGAAGCGCCGGCCAACCGCGGCAAGATCATCACCGGGGTGCGGCCCACCTCAAAGCTTCCCGAGGCCGTGGATTTCGTGCGCCAGCAGCTTGAAAAAGGACGGCAGGCTTACATCGTTTATCCGCTCATTGATGAATCCGAAAAACTCGAGGCCAAGGCTGCAGCCTCCGAGTTTGCCAAGTGGCAGAAGCTGCTCGCCCCGCTCCCGTGCGCCTTGCTCCATGGTCGTTTGGCGGCGGAGGAGAAGGAGGCGATCATGGAGAAATTCCGGGCTGGCGAAACCAAGGCGCTCATTGCGACCACGGTGATTGAGGTCGGGATCGATGTCCCCAACGCCAGCGTGATGCTCATCGAAAATCCAGAGCGGTTCGGCCTCGCCCAGCTCCATCAGCTCCGGGGCCGGATCGGACGCGGCCCGCATAAAAGTTACTGTGTCCTCCTCAGTTCAAAGAGCGAGGACGACGAAGGTCATGAGAAACTGCGGATCCTTGCCGGGACAACCAATGGTTTTGAAATAGCAGAAGCCGATCTCCGATTGCGCGGGCCCGGCGATATTCTCGGGACCGCGCAGAGCGGATTGCCGCCGCTCAAAATTGGCAACCTCCTTGCCGACTCAAATTTGATGCACCTGGCCCGTCGTTGCGCGATCAGTTTATTTCAGAGCGACCCGGAATTGAAAGAGCCGGAGCACCAACGATTTAAGTCATTACTACTGGCCCAACGGAAGCTGGCGTTAGCCCAGGTCAGTTAACTGATAGACGTATCAGGCACATGTTAGGCGATACGCAAATGAAAAGATAATTGTTGCCAATCTATCAGTAAAACTATGAGTAAATCGCCGCATGAAGTTAAATCTGTGCGGTTTTATCGTCGCAGCGTTGGTTGCGGCATTCACGACAGCGGCACACGCCCAAACCCTTTTCCTCGGAGAAGCGGATTCCTTCGCAGTTCTTGGCGGATCTACAGTCACAAACACCGGGCCGACGATCGTTAATGGCAATCTGGGGGTGAGCCCTGGAAGTGCGATCACAGGATTTCCGCCGGGCGTGGTTATTAATGGGAATACCTTTACAGGCGCGGCCTCCCTCGCAGGACGGGCACATGCCGATACAATCACTGCCTTTAATGTCCTCGCAAATGAAACACCCACAAGGAACCTCACAGGGATCAATTTGGGAGGGCTTACTCTTGGGCCCGGTATTTACAATTTCGATACGTCCGCCCAGCTCACAGGCATCCTTCGCCTCAATACGATGGGCAACGTCGACGCGATCTTCCACTTTCTGATTGGAACTACGCTGACGACGGCTAGTAATTCCTCGGTCATCACCTTGGGCCTCGGGGGCGCACCCGGCAGAAACATTTTCTGGAAGGTCGGCAGTTCCGCTACCCTCGGGACCGGCACGAATTTTCAAGGCAACATTCTCGCCCAACAGAGCATCACACTCAACACCGGGGCGAGCATCCAAGGCAGGGCGCTGGCGATCAACGGGGCCGTTACGCTGGCCAGCAGCAGCGTCTCCAATTCCGGGCTTCTTGGTTTAACCACGGTTGTAGGGCCCGGCGGCACGGTCGTGCTCGTGCTCCAGCAGGGCTTGTTCTCAAACCTTTCGTGCCTGACCCCAAATCAAGCCTCGGTGGCAGGAGCCCTTGATAAACTGGCTGCCAACAATCCTATCTCCCCGCTGATCCTCGCCCTCGACTCAATTCCGGTTAATTCCATCGGCGCTTCCCTCGACCTGCTTACACCTGTCAGTTATGCCGCTATCTTCGACTCCGGGTTCGCACTGGCAGAAGTCCAGTCCGGCAACATTGAGCGGCGCCTCGGAGATCTTCGTGACACCGCCCCTAACTCCGACTTTTCGGGAACCGATTCCCACGGGACGGTTTCCATCTACGGAAAAGGCGGCGGCAAGCAGGTTATGGACGGCAAGGGAAAGATCGTTGCTGATTTGGAGCCGGATCGCCGCTGGGCATTTTATATCACCGGCACAGGACAATGGGTGGACGTTGAAAGCGCTTCGACCAACGGTTGCGTCGGCCCTAGTGGAACCGCCGGGTCCGATTTTATGACCGCAGGAGTCACTGTAGGAGCTGATTACCGACTGACACAGAATTTTGCGGTGGGCCTTGCGACCGGTTATGCAAACACCGGCGTGGACGGGGCGGGCGATGGCAAAATGAATATCAATCACGCCAACGCCAGCGCGTATGCGACCTGGTTTGACAACGGATTTTACGTCAATGGAATCGTCGGTGGCGGTTACAGTTTTTACGACCTCAAACGCGAATCACTTGGCGGCATCGCCCGCGCAGAAACCGAAGGAGCCAATTTCAGCGGATCAATCGGAGCCGGTTACGAACATCGCACAGGCCCATGGACCTTCGGCCCGATCGCAGCCCTCCAATACACAACAATCGGCATCGACGGATTTACTGAACAAGGTTCCCTGTCTCCATTGAAGCTCAGTGATCAGAGCGAAAGTTCGTTTCATTCGCGGGTCGGCGCACGCGTCTCATACGCATGGAAAATCGGCGGCGTCATCGTGACCCCGGAATTACGTGCCCAGTGGCGGCACGAGTTCCAGGACAGCAGCCGTGGGATTGGCGCCAGTTTCGCAGAAGATGCGTCAGCCTCCTTCAATGTGCGCGGTCCTGAGATTGGCCGGGACAGCCTGCTTCTGGATGTCGGCGCTTCCGTGCGATTCAGCCCGCGCACATCGGTCTTTGCTTACTACACGGGGAATGTCGGGGCCGATAACTACACCTCCCACGCCCTCAATGGCGGTGTCCGGATCGCCTTCTAAACCACGGAATTTTCGGCCCACCGAATACACGGATATTCACGGAAAGTTTTGAGCCATGTTTAGTTTCTGTGTAATTCAGTCTCTTCCGTGGGTTATCCTACGCCCAGTGTATGCGGCGCTTTCTTTTTTTCCTACTGCTTACCGGCCTTATCACCTTTGGATATTACCGATGGACCACGCTCAAAGGGACTGTCCCCGGCCGACGCGCCACGGAAAATTTCACACCCCTTGACCATCCGCGGATCGATCTCAAGGACGTCCAGATTCTTTCCGCGATCGATGCGGAGTATAGCAAGCTCATCAGCACAGTGGTTCCAGCGGTCGTCTGTATCCGGTCCCGAGGAGTCGCCCCAATGGATCCGTTTGAGATGCTCAGGCGCGGGAGCCGTGGGGGCCAGGTCAGACGATCGCTTGGTTCCGGCGTGATCGTTTCCACGGAAGGTCATGTCCTCACAAACGCCCATGTCATCGCCGGCATGAGCGAAATTGTCGTCCAACTCACCGATGGCCGCCTCGTCCCCGCCCGATTGATTGGCTCCGATAAACAAACAGACATTGCTGTTCTTAAAATTTCCGCCGACCGGATTGAAGCGCTTCCACTGGGAGACAGTGACAAACTGTTGGTTGGCCAAATGGTGTTCGCGATCGGCAACCCGTTTGGACTCCAGGAGACTGTGACTCAAGGGATCATCAGCGCAAAAGGCCGCTCGATCAGCGATAACGGGGTCGAGTTTTTACAAACCGATGCCGCGGTCAACCAGGGCAACTCAGGCGGGCCACTCCTGAATCTTCGCGGCGAAGTGATCGGGATCAACAGCGCCATCTATTCAGAAACAGGCGGCTGGCTCGGAATTAGTTTCGCGATTCCTTCCAACACGGCCCGGCGCGCGTTGGACAGTATCATCCGGGTCGGACGCGTGGTGCGGCCGTTTCTCGGAATCTTGATGGGCGATCTGACCGATGACCTCGCGCTTCAATTCAAGGCCCCGGACAAACAGGGGGCGCTCATCCACGATGTGCTCCCCAACTCGCCTGCCGCAAGGGCGGGGCTGCGGTCTGGCGACATCATTCGCAAACTCAATGGGGAAGCAGTAAAGAGCAGCACCGATCTTCGAAACCGGATCGCGCAAATCGAAGTGGGAACGAGGGTTGGCATCACGTATTTGCGGGACGGGACCGAGCATAGCGCGACAGTTGAAATCGTTGAGTCCCCCGAGGCCCAAGTCGTCCAGCCGCCTGCCGCCCCAAGGCGGTGAGGGGGGGCGGGGGGGGAATGGCGCGAACTTAAGCGGGTTTATCGTCCTCGTCCTCGTCCCTCGTCCTCGTCCTCGAAAACGACAATGGACGGGGAATCGAGGACGAGGACGAGGACGAGGACGAGGACGATATTTCCTTAACTTCGCGCCATTCGAGGCAGGGGGGGCCACGGGGGAACCAAGTGAACAGTGGTCAGTAAACAGTAATCAGTATGCAGTAATCAGTCGCGGGAAATGGCGCGCCCCATACTCCGACAGGTTTTGTAGTGCGTGCGGTCCTCCGCCGCTTTTTCACCGTGCTGATCCGAACCCGGGAACTATAAAACCGCTTTGCCTCCTTCATGCGTGCTTCTCCATACCCGCAGTCCCCTCCGAAAGCGGCAGAGGACTGCCGCACTACAAAACGCTCACGCGGGAAATGGCGCTACAGCATGCTTCTCGCGTGATTCAGCGCGGCGCCTAACTGGGACGGGTCTTTTCCGCCGCCTCGGGCGTTATCGGGTTTGCCTCCGCCTTTGCCGCCGACCATGGGGGCAATGGCTTGTATTAACTTACCCGCCTGGACTTTGCCGACATACTCGGAAGTAACTGCAGCCACTAATGCGACTGCATTGTTGGCGGTCCCGCCGAGCAGGATGACTCCCTGGAACTGGCCTTTGATCGCATCCACCACCGCTTGTAATGTATCGCCATCAACTGCGCCCAAACTCGTGATGATTACCGGAATACCTCCAATCGTTTCGGCCTTGCTCATCAGCTCTTTCGCGCGGCCGGCAGCTTCGCGTTGTTGCGCTGATTTAAGTGCCCGCTCCAGTTCCTTCTGTTCGCCAAGCATCGAGTCGATCCGCTTCTCAATATCCATCAATGGGATGCCCAATTTCGCGGCCAGCATTTTCAGACGTTCGCTGTCGGCTTGGGCAAACTCATAGGCGTTGAGACCCGCGGCCGCTTCGATCCGGCGCACACCGGATGCGATGGCTGCTTCACTTACAATCCGGAACAGCCCGATCTCGCCGGTGGCGCGTGTATGTGTGCCGGCACAGAGTTCCATTGAATAACCATCCAACGAACGGGGCTGGCCGCCAATCTGCACGACCCGGACAATATCCCCGTATTTGTCTCCGAAAAACTGCATGATCTCGGGACGTCCTTTGATCTCAGGGAACGGGACCTCGATCCAAGACACATGGGCATTTTCGACGATGCGTTCATTGACGAGCCGCTCCATGTCACGGACCTGTCCCGGTGTCAGGGCGGCACTATTGAAATCGAATGTGAGTTTATCCGGGCCGACGAAAGAACCTTTCTGGGTCGCGTCTTTACTGACGACTTCGTGGAGTGCCCAGTGGAGTAGATGAGTGACTGTGTGATGCCGCTGGATGGCCGCGCGTCGCGCCGTATCCACGCTGATCGTCACCGCGGCGCCCGGCTCCAGCGCGTCCTCCAAACCCGGCTGCCGGGTCCCGACAATATCAGTCGGTTCATCCACAAAATGCAGCCATGTATTGCCGCTCTTTTGAGTGTTGGTTACGCGCCAGAATTTGCCGCCGCCGCTGAGTTCACCGGTATCGCCGACCTGCCCACCCATCTCCGCGTAACAGACGCTGGCATCCAGGATGACCGCCGTCTTCTCCTTGAGCGCCACCACTTCGAGCACCTTCGCCTCCACGCTTAAATTGTCGTATCCAAGAAACTGCGTGGGAACTTTGGTCTCGATTTGTGAGAGCTCAATGATCTGTTTTTTCTGCGCGGCCCGGGCCCGGGTCCGCTGGCCTTCCATCAAAAGCTCGAAGCCGACTGTATCGACACGGAGCCCCTTTTCGCGAGCCATCAATTCGGTCAGATCGAGAGGGAACCCGTAAGTATCGTAAAGGATGAAAGCGGGTTCGGCGGGGAAAACCTCACTGTCGTGGTCGGCGGCGGCGGTGCGTTGATCAAACCACGCGAGGATATCGAGCATGGTGGCTTTGAGCGGCCCGGCCTCGGGCAGATGCTCCTGGTTTGGGTGCCCGATCAATTCCTGCAACTCGCGGGCTTTGTTGATGAGCTGATACTCGCGGAGTCCACTGAGACGGAGCCAGACGTTGCGATCGATCCCGGAGAAAAACTCGAGTGCAAGTTGCGCAATCTCGCGCACGCTCCCGGCCACTTCCTCATTCGTAAGCGGATGCGGATCGAGCCGGAACATCTCAAGGAACTTGAGCCGGTTCTGAATCTGATGCGCCATCAGCCGCGCCTGATCGATCAACTGGAGAAAATACTCAAAGAACTGGAGCCCGGTATCGAGCGTCCGATTGAACGATTCCTCCTCGGTCTTGATCGTGGCTTTGACCAGGGCCGCGTTGGTGCGGATCTCGGGAAACACATCGCCCATCGTGCGGGCCAGCACATCCACGAGTTTGTAAAAGAACGGTTCGTGGAATCCGAGTGTCCGGCCGTATCTCACCGCCCGCCGCAGGATCCTGCGCAGGACGTAATTGCGATCCGTGTTCCCGGGAATGATCCCGTCGGCGATTGCGAAGCTCAGTGTCCGGATATGATCGGCCACGACGCGGAAAGCGACGTCCACCTTCTCCTGCTCGGTGTCGCCCGATGAACCTTGCCTGGGAAGTGTGGAGCCATACTTGCGGCCGCTCATTTGTTCCAACTCATCGAAGATCGGCCGGAAAATATCGGTCTCGTAATTGGAGATTTTGGCGTGCGCGAAATCGGTGAAGTTCTTTGTCCCCTGGATGATCGAGGCCACCCTTTCAAAACCCATTCCCGTGTCAACGTGCTGCGCTGGCAATGGCGAGAATGTCCCATCGGGATTCGCGTTGTATTGGATGAACACAAGGTTCCAGATCTCGATGCACCGCGCATCCCCAGTATTCACGAGGGAACCCGCCGTGTCGGCATTGGGTGTCAAGTCGATATGGAGTTCCGAGCACGGGCCGCACGGGCCGGTCTCGCCCATCATCCAGAAATTGTCCTTCTTGTTCCCGTTGACGATGTGCATCGCGGGATCGAGCCCGGCCGCCCGGAATTTTTCGGCCCAGAAATTCCATGCATCCTGGTCGAACTCACTCGGATCGCCCTTCGATTGATCGGGGGAATAGACGGTGGCGTAAACCCGGTTGGCGGGGAATTTCCATTGGCCGATGACAAGCTCCCAAGCCCAGTCGATCGCTTCTTTCTTGAAGTAATCGCCAAAAGACCAATTCCCGAGCATCTCGAAAAAAGTGTGGTGATAAGTATCGAGACCGACGTCATCCAAGTCGTTGTGCTTGCCGCCGGCCCGGATGCATTTTTGCGTGTCGGCAGCGCGTCCCGGTGTGAAGGGACATTGAATCTGGCCAAGGAAGATCGGGACGAACTGGTTCATCCCGGCATTGGTGAACAGCAAGTTGGGCGAGTCCGGCATCAGGCTCGAGGAAGGGACGATCGAGTGCTGCTTGGAAGCAAAGAAATCGAGGAACGATTGGCGGATCTGGGCGGCGGTCATTTTAAGAAAATAGGAAAAAGAGCGTCACGGTAACGGCCCCGGTGGAAAGGGAAATGACGAAATCAGAATGACGAACCTCGTCGCAGCAACGTCCCGTCGCTTTGGAAACCGGATGAACTGGAAGCGGCGGCTTTCCGGCCGCCCTTGACTTCGTCCGCGTTCATCAGCGTTTATCCGCGGTTTCGTTTCCTTCCCTCCCCTTTAATCAGCGGTTCCTTAACGATCTTCCAAGAGCATCTCGTCATACGAATCCCGGTTGGCTACCCACCATTGTATTGCCTCTTCATAAGTGGCAAAGCGGCGGTGCACGGTTTGCTCAATCGCTTCATCCACCTTGGCCCGCATCTTGGCGTGCGGACTTCGTAGGCCTTCCAACAAAACGCTAAAATATTCAGGCGACGGCTGATCGGTCAGCAACTCAATGGAACGTTCCTGGACATCAAGAGTCCCTGAGACAAGTGTTTCGCGGAGTAACTCCGACCGCAACTTGGGCAGGGCTTGGGCCACCACCTCCATTACCTCCGCCCGGATCTCAGGATCTGCCGCCCGGATCCCGATCGCGATTCCCTTCTGCAACTGATTCTCAGGCAGCTGCGCCAGGGAGCGGGCCGCATCAAGCCGGACAAGGAAATCCGTGGAGTCGAGTGCTTGATTGAGAACGGCAAGATAAGATTCAGAGCCCACTTGTTTCGCGAGACCGAGCACTTCGCGCTGTAACTCCGGCGTATTGGCGGCGGCATACTCATTTCGCCATGTCCAAAGATCCGCCCAGGGAAGCGGATCCGCTTTGATCTCGCGTAATCGAGTCGCGGCGTAAGTTGTTGGATCTTGCATCGCCGCCAGCCGGACCGGACCGGCACCAGATGGGGTTGCTTCAGCCGCCACTGCAGGAGTCACTGGGGAAGCCGTCTGCGTTGGTATTTGAGACCGGCGCCACAGTAAGACGATCAACGCAACGGCTAACAGCGCGCCAAATCCGAGGCATGCCCGCAGGTGGCGTTTCCAGAAAAGCATCGCGAGTGTGGTCGTTGGACGCCCCGGCTTCCGCGCGGAGTTATGGCGAGATCTTGAGGACCGCCTGACCGTAAGGCAGCCCCGCTTTTCCCAAGCCAACTAGAACAGCAACATTACCGTCCTGATCCATTGCCCGCGCAAAACCATCATCCCCGGCAGAGCCAGGAATCAGAGCAATTGAGGTAATGGAGCGATAGAATGGAAGTTCAGTGCGCCCGAAGTTATAGAGCTCCCCTTTACGCAACCGGAGCAGAGGAGAGACTCCATCTTCGGAGACAGTCCAGAGGCCGGCGTCGTTGGTCTTGCTAATGCCGGTGCCTGAGAGGACAGCCGTGAAGGCAACCCGGCCATTGGGATTGGCCAGAGGAGCCCCAAGCGTTTTGAAGATTGGCCCCACTGGGAGCACGCCGGGAGCGGCAGCGCCTTCGCGAGCCACCAGATAGCAACTGTATCCGTCCCAAATCCAAATCCCAATGTCGTTCGCGGCACTTACACCGGTTCCGGATACTTTCGCTGTAAAGATCACTGCGTTACCCGAAATCAGGACCGGGACAGAGAAGCTGGCAAATTTCACACCGACAATACTTATGCCAACTGCATCCCGGACGATATCTCCCTCGCGGGCGACTATCGCGAATGACTGATCCGTGGATACAAGGTCACTCACGATTGCAGTATCGTTGAGCGCACTTATCGCCGGAGCGCCGGAGCCGATCTTGAAGCTGACCACTGCGGCCAGCTTGTTCCTCGTATTCAGCCGCGGTTCGCCCAATGTAAAGAGGGTGGCGCCTCCGGCCAATGTGGTGCCCGCTGCGGCAGGTGCTGTCAGGCCTTCCCGCAAACGGAGGCGGTAATTAAGCGAAGTCGGCGTGGCGTTATAATCAGATACGGAATAGATCGCTGTGTCATTTGTTGACGATACTCCAGAACCGCGCAGCATCCCGCGGAAAGCTAACGACTCGACTGAGTTCACACTCGGGATTCCAGCGATGTCTCCGAACTCCGCCCCAACCCCTGTGTTAAGCAATGGATCTGTAACCACTGGAGTATTCGGGGCCGGATCTTCCTCCTGAATGACCACACGTGGTGTAATGCTCGCGAATACTGCGGTATCACGGATGACCGGGATCCCGGACATCTTACCGGTCACAATGACGCTATTCAGGGAAGCTAGGGCCGCAGCTGGGAATGGGAGGGAAGTGGCCTGACGGACAGGCGTGTTGAATGCGCCGAGGAAACCGCCGCCATCGTTCCAGGTAAGGGAATCGTTGACGTAATCAGTCAAGCGGAACTCACGTGTGCCGACGACTGCGGGATCATCATGATAGAAGGCTTTGCTGTTGGCGGTGACGAGCGGGGCGTCATCGCTCTTGCCGGAAAGCGTCGCTGTAAATCCTATATCCGCATTGAGATCACCGGCAATGGTTCGATCCGCAAGGAAGAGATCGGTGAAGGTCGAAAAAAGGATCTTATCGTCATTGATCCCGTCGCCATCGATGTCGAGTGGGGTCAAGAATTCCTGCTGGCCTCTTGTAACTACGGCCCTGGTATTGACCCCGTTATAGAATAGGATGCCCGCATTATTCGCCGCTGTAACCAACCCGCCCAGTTCAAATGTTGCGGGGAAACTAATGTCACCGTTTCTGTTAATCACAGGCAGGCCAATGGTTTTCAAGACACCTTCAGGTCCGTAAGAAACTCCGGTCCGCGCCACATCGGTGATGCGTGCATCTTCAATCGCGAAAGCGAAGAACCCGCGTCCTGCATTATTGATGTTATTGTCGCCCCCGATTTCGATGAAGTAGACGATGTCTTTCACCGCATAGAAGATCCGCTCCTGAGGAAATGTCCCGTTAGTGAAGTTCGCCACCTGCTGGGCGGTGGCAGTGGTGAAAATCGTGTCTGTCGGGTTGGTGGAGTCAAAGTAAACTTCGGCGTCGAACCGGAATGTGCTCCCCAACGGATTAAAATTGCCCGTCGTGGAGGTGGCAGATGGCGAAACGGCCCGGATTTTGACCAATCCGTTGGCGGGAGCTTTCCATGAATACCAGACGTTGGCGCCGCTGGTAAAACCAGGAATCGCATCCGCTGCGGTGGCGGAGTAATTGTTTTCCCCTTGGATCCGGAGGCTTGGCAGCGCTGGGGAGAGCGCGATCGCGCCGACGATCAGGTCATTGGCTGGGACCGTGGCGGTATAATCGAGTTGGATCTTGAAAAGTGCGCCGTCGCCGTCATTGCTCGTGACCCGGAAAAAATACTCAGTATTGGCGGCGCCGTTGATCACCACGCGGGGCGTTCCGTAAAGGCTGCTGACAGTGTCTTCCTCCTGGAAGGTTAATTGGACGAATGTGGGCGTCGCCGGGGCGACCGTATTGATAAAGGCCTGAAGAAAGAGTTCGCCCGCGACAAGGCCGGGCGAATCCGTGATGACGACCGAGAAGACTTCGGGAGCTGCCCCCGTGGTATACCGATACCAGACCGATCCGCCTCTGGGCGCGGTTGCGGCACCGATGGCCTCTTCTCCAAGTTCCGCTGTCGCTGCGATCGTCGTGGCCAAGGCCGGGGTTCCGATGACTCTCTGGACGAGAGGGAGGGTCACCGTTGCCGTAAATTGAAGGGCACTTGCAACATTGTCATTGGGCACAATCGCCGTTACCGCATCGCTCGCAGTTACCGCGCCGAACGTGGTTTCCAAGGTGGTCGCGCCGCCGCCGCCATTCCGGCCAACGGAGATAAAATAAGTAATCCCAGCTTGTGGCACCCAGGTTATGTATCCGGTGGTTATGGCTGGGAGCGCGGCATCGTCATCGGTAACCACTAAATTCTCGGGCGCGGCCGCAGGGGCGACCACGGTCAATGAGCTGACTAGCGAGGGCGGGGGTGCCGTCACGATGTTCTTCTTATAAAGCGCGATTACCGTGTCGAACGTCGATCCATACGTGGAGAAGCGCACCAAGGCGGGCGGATTTTCGGGGGCTGTCCAGGCGAACCATGCAGTTCGGACAGGGGCCGCAGCCTCGCCAACCTCCGTGGTGTATGTCGTCGTAACGGTCGATACGCGGCTATCCAAATCCATACGGAGCGCATCCAAAAGGAAATCATTAAAGCCGCCTGTGTGCTGGGCAAAAGCCCCGTTAGCCAATGCACATGCCGTAACAACCGATAAGCTGAAACGGGAAAACGCGCGGCGGCGGAGAGTTGAGAGTGTATTCATGATAAGCGTGGGTGAACCAATGGAGGGGACGATATCTCAGTCTTGGCAGGTCCATTACCAACGGTCGTGCCGTTGGTCTGGGGGAGTCGCGAAGATAGGCATAGAAGCGCAAAAATCCGACGTTGCAACTCCGATTTTGCGCAGGGCAACGCGAGTCTGCAGATACTCGCCTGATTTGGGCCCCGAAGCGATGCCCCGAATCCCACCATGGACTCGAAGAGCGCGATGGAGCCGGCCGTAGTTTTCCGGCTCGGCAAGGATTACAAAGTCGACGTCTTTGCTAAACTGTGCCGCGCCGTATAATACGCAGGCCTGCCCTCCCATAAGCAGCGCCTGCACTCCATTGTTTTGGATCGTCAAAAGGACATGTCGGATCGGGGTCGGGATCAAGGCTACCTCCCATGGCTAGGTATTGCGCAAAGATGAGCTCGCTTTGCCGGAAGCGTTCAATGGGAGTGAGATCCACCCATTCCTTCCATTCGTCTGGCATCTGCTCGTAGGTCATCGCGGGGGAAACCTACACGCGGCGGCGGGCAAGGGCAAGGCTTTGGCTCAGGGTGTTGGCAATCTAATTTAAGGGGCGGTTCGATACCGCCCTTGGCGGCAAGCGCTCCACGCCCAGGCCAGCCATGGCGGAGGCAGTCGGGGCTGGAACGCTACTTCAGGCCGGTCCCAAACGCCTCTAGTTCCCGTCAAGCGGACTGCAATTTATTGAGTTTGCGACGGCCCCGCTTCACTTTTTCGAGGATGTCTGCGGCGGACGCTGTCCAAAGGATGGGTTTGGGATCGGAGTTGTGAACTCGGAGGTGCTCTTCGATAGCTTGCGTAAGATCGGCAACGCTGCAAAAGACTCCTCGCCGCAGGCTCTTCTCGGTTAGGTCGCGGAAGAAACGTTCCACCATGTTCAGCCACGAGGCGCTGGTGAGCGTAAATTGAAAATGGAATCGGGGATTGCGCGTCTGCCATGCTTTGACCTTCGCGTGCTTGCGCATGGCATAGTTGTCGCAAATGATATAAATCTCTTTCTCGGCGGGCGTGCTCTTTTCAATGAGTCGCAGGAACTTGAGCCATTCTTGGTGGCGGTGTTTGTTCATGCAGCGACCAATGATACTGCCATCGGCGATATTCATCGCGGCAAAGAGCGAGGTGGTTCCATTGCGCTTATAGTCATGAGTCATTGTTTCGCACCGCCCCTTCTTGAGAGGAAGCCCCGGTTGGGTGCGGTCCAAAGCCAATCGACGGACAATTGGTCCCGGTAGGTGTCAATGAATTGATAGTCGTCTGGAGCAAAATCTGTCAGGTCACACAAATCCGTGAGTGTTCCGTCTAAGAGATCAAGGAACTGAATACGCCGCTTGGAGTGGCGAAGAACCAATCTCCAAACTTGGTGAGAAGCATCGCCTTGTACGAGTCATGCACGAGCCACCGCCATTCCTCAAGCAGAGGTTTCGCCTCACTTATTTCGACGGGCAGGATATATCTCTCAATCATTATCATGCTTGCATTACTCCTTGACCAACGTCGGCAGTGGGATTGGCTGGTGCTTTGCCTTATACTCCCGAACCGTTCGCTGCTTAAACTCTGGGTTACCCATCTGCCTGGTCTTCGCAAAGACCATTCCAGTTTCCAGTTCGATCCAAATCGCTGCCGTTAGACTATGGAGGTAAAAGTAGGGGTGGTCGGCATCTAGTTTTCTAATGACCTCCCACGAATCCACTCGTTCATCGCCTACACCGACCATTCGAGTTCTGGAACTTAACTGCATATTCTGCGTTGCGATTCGCTTGGGAAACTCGTGTTTTGGAATCTTCGTGAACCTCGTGCCGGCATCATCCAGTTTTGAGTAGACGAACTTGAGCTCCTCCATGTTTTCACGATTGAGCACGATGAGATAAAGGTTACCCTCAAATTCACGCAGAGTTACCGGCAACTCAGTTTCGTCATAGCGATCCCTCTTTCCATCCCACACCACCTGTTTCCCCTTCCACTCGCAAATAAACCAGCATTTCCCTCGTTCCTCCTTAAGGGTAAGCCACTTTTCGGGGGCAATCTCAACGTCGTGCTGGTAGTTGGGGCTTTTTGCATGTCCGCACCCTGTGGCGGCAAGCAGGAAGGCTGCAACCACAGGTTTCCAGAATCGACGTTGGATTCTGCAGAAGATGAACATATTTGGATTAACGGCCAAATGGAAAAATGGTATTTGCCGGCAATCCATACTCTTCCCCAGCGATTCCAGAGGCAGCGCCGGACACCATCTGATAAAACGGCGCGAAATCGGCAGCGGTCCCGCGTCCACTGAGATACAATCGAATCAAGTTTTTTGTTTGTGCCAGCGCGCTTCGATAGGAGGGCGAATTGCGGCCGGGGTTGTCCGCTCCAGCATGCTTGTGTGTACTCTGTTGTGAGTAATCATGAATGCTCTTGATGGGACCAAAAGGACCTTCTCGATGCACATGGCTCGTGCTATAACTGTCCTGGAGATAGTGCAGAGATTTGCCCAGTTCGAATCCGGCGTTGTGATAGTCTCCGCCGGCACGAAAAGCGGAGAAGCGTCCGAAGTTCTCAGCAGTAGCTGCAACCACTTTGGACTGGATGTCTTGCGCAGTCGCGGGGCCGCTGCTCATGAAGTGTTGCCATGACTCCGATCCCATGTGCGAAAGGTAGATGTCGCGGGCCAACTGCGAACCTGGACGGTCAGGGAAATTCTTCTGGTAAAAATCAAGCGCGTTCCACATGACCGATGGGGTGTGCGTCGCCCAGTTTTCAAGGCCTTCCCGAGTGTGCGCGTATTTGCCGGGAATGATTGCATCCAGTGTTCCTCGCTGGACCTTGTCGAGGCTTGAGTCGAGCCACTTGCCGAACTCTTGAACCTTCTCCGGCGCCCAGTTTTTGAACTCCATATACCGATTCACCGTTTCAATGTGTTGGGCTGGAGTTCCACCTCTGACCGTTGGAATGCGAACTTGGAGATCAGGAAATAGGACTCCTTCAACCATTCCGCGCATCAGTTCAGAGGACTGGTCGGCTGTCAGCCCGAGACTGGCGAGAAAGGGGAGGATGTCACTAAAGGCTGTCAATTCTGCATGCACCGGCCCAGTCATTAACCCAAGCGGATCATGCCTGTTCACCGGATCATTGCCGCAGTAGGCATACAGGTTGATGCCGCCGGCTTCGCCGAGCGGGTCGCGGCTTAGCCAGCGGCCGAGGCGCGGCGAGTAGTAGCGGTATCCGAAGTAGTAATGCTCAGTTTCTTTGTCATACCACTTTGTCTGGAACCGGAAGGGACACGCGTCGGCATCGCCAGTGACTCCCAATGGTTCGCCAAAGGGGCCGTAATCGTATCGGGCAACTGTGCTGCCAGTCAGGGCATCGATCACTGCAGTCACATTCCCCAGCCCGTCCTGGACCGGCAATAGCGTCCTTGTGTGGGCGCCCGCCGCATTCTCTTCAATGATTGCGACCAATCCGCCGATTCCGCCTGCGCCATCCAAGGTCCCGCTCAAATCGACTCCCCACTGAAACCAGCGCCGGGAACTAACCGCCCCGTTTTTGCGCCGAATCTCATACACCGGAAGCCATTTGGCCCATAGCACCTGGCTCTCCTCTATCTCGATCTTATTCTGCGGATACGTGACGGTCCGGGTCTTTAAAGTCCGCCGTCCATCCGCATCATGAATAAAATCGAGGCGTTCCCTTAGAACATTCGGTCCAACCAGGGTCGGATCCTTGCGGGTCATGTCAGTCATCCGCCCCTGCGCATTCCAACCGTAAACCCAGTATGCGTCGGACGCCATCCGCCCCGCAAAATCATACGTCGCGCTCTCAAGGTTAGGCGGGACCGTCAAAAAAACAGTCGATTCCGAAACGGGCGGCGGGCCGGTGGGATTCGGGGCCGTTGCGCGCACCAGTGTATCCATCCGGGAAGCGAGTCCGTTGTTATGATTGGAGGGCACATTCCACCATGAAAAGAAGTTGCCAGTTAGCGGATCAACTCCAACGGCATCGCCCGCGACGTTCGCGAGCGGATGGAACGCCAGGAGCGAAGCATCCCGCCGGACGGCGCCAAAGATACCAAACCCCCGGGCCAAAAGTGTCCGGGAGGTAAATTGATCCAGCCCGTTATGCGCGTCCACCACGCTGGGTCCCTGCCCATTGCGATTGCCGCGGCTGTCGTACTCGTAACTAAACGCCCCTGCATTCGTGACATTCGCACTCCGCAGTTGGTCAAAGTCGTCGTAAATAAGTTGCCGCCAACTGGCCCCCACGCTTGCCACACGCCTCCGAATCCGGAGTCGCGCATCCACTTCCGGATAAGCGTATCCGTAGTTCGTGCCGCTCGCGTTGACATTACTAACTCCAGTCAGCCGCCCATTGTTTCCATCATATCCCCATGCCGTAACTACCCGTCCACGGCGCAGGCTCGATAGTTGCCCATCGGCATTCCGCATATAGCTCGCGGAATGGTTAAGGGACGAGGATTTGTTCAGCCGGGAGAAATCGTCATGCCCATACGTAAATGTCCGCGATATACCGGGCCCGCTAATACTAAGGGCATAAGCTCGCCCGTGCCGGTCCGTCTTCCATTCCAGGCCCCAATCCTTCCACGGCCCGTTCTGATGGGTCTCGGTCGCGAGCTCCATGGTCGAACCTTCCGAAAGCCGCAATCCACCTGCCGCCTCTGGAGTGCCCGGGGCGATCAGGAGAAATCCCAGCGCCACGATTATCCATTGGCGGATTATTAAGTTCACAGGTTCGGGAGCATAGGCAAATTCTCAAGATGCCCAAGTCCGAAAATCGAAAATCACCTTGGGAGAAAGTTTGAACGCCTGAACGCAAATTGAAAAATGGTCAATGGATCATCAGTCAAGAAATGTTGCCTGACCCCTAGCCTGCCCGCCCGTTGGTTGAACTAATTCTGTACCTCCCAATACTTGTCACCTTGAGCCTTGATCAGCCGTTCCAAAAACTGACCCAACGACCTAGCCGCATCTGGCCAATCCGCACGTGGATCAAGCGGCAATGCGACATGGATGGATCCGTAATCGGGGCTACCTTGCTCGCACTGCAAGACTAGCAAGTCAGAGTCACCAAAAAAACGGCCCACAATCAAATCGCTCTGGTTAAAGTCGGATGCACGCTCTCTCAACTGCCGCCGAGTTTCGACAACTGCGTCTGATGGGCTCAATATTTCGATTCCCCATTGACCGTATAGCTGATCCTTGAACAATTCAGCCGATTGAGCAACACCCCAAAAGTCGAATAAATCGCGACTTGCCCGCACTGGCAATGACTCGACATACGCCTCACTCGGTAGTGGTGGCCCGAAGGAACACTTCAATGGAAATGGGCTCGGTGCTCCTCGATGAATCGCCACGCGCGAGTGCGACCAATCGCGACGAAGGACTTGAAGTAATTCGACAACGCGGCTCATAGCTCAGTGAAATCGCGCCAAAAGCTATTAAACAAGCTTTGGTGTGTTTGTCGTTCGACCGGAGCGAGATTCCAGAAATCATTTCCGCCACCGAATTCTCGCGGCTTGATATGGTGCAAATCATATTGGTCCCAACCGCCGCGCGGCGTGTCATACCCTCGTCGATACCACTCGGAGATAAACTCTCCTCTTTCTTTCGTTCCCCAAAGTATCCGCTGGCTGGCTGGAACGCGTGCGTTTATATCGCTTGGGAATGGAATATGGCGACCGGTGCGTGGATCGATTACCCGAGGATAGATATCGATTTTTCCCCGAATTCGAGAGATTAACGAATCGCCTGTAAAACTCTGTGCCGCACCGCCGGCCTGATGCAAAATATAGGCGGCGACCGCTGCCCCGGCGATTGGACCTGTCCCCACCCCGGCATGATAAAATGCGTGGTTTGGCCTAGCATTTCCCTGGGAATCTTTCGAATTCCTCCATGCGTCACCCCAAACCTTGCCCAACTGAAATCCGGCCTTTGGCATGGCTGTTACTGTGTCGACCGCCGCTTTACCAAGTAGTTCCACCACATCCGCAGGGCCGTCTATTCCCAGTTGGCTAATTATAGCCGACGGATCGCTCTGGAGCTGATTCTTGAGCGCCGACAACTGATCGCGCTGCCCCGTGCCCCATTGTTTGGCTCCGGCTTCCAAACCTGTCACCAAGCTTAAAAGCAACTGTTCCGGAGTGGCGGCTTCTTCCTCCCAGACCCATTGGTTGCGGCTCAGCGAAAGCGATCCGTGGCCCGCTACATGCCAATTACGCAATACGACGGGTTTCTCGACCCATTTCAGTCCCAGCGGATCATGCCGGTTGACGGGATCATTGCCGCAAAAGAACCCAGTCGCGATTTCGAGCCTAAAGGGCTCATTCCACGCTGATTGCGCC